>JAYVEZ010000335.1:0-2108 GCA_043773645.1 Cytophagales bacterium | reverse complement strand
TCGTATTTCATACGGTCAATTTTGCCGCAATAATAGGGAAAAAATGATTCTGGATTCTAAATCTTGATTCTGGTTTCTTGATTCTTGATTCTGGAAACCGCTTAGAATCCAGCAGCCAGAATCATTTATTCTCCCAATCAAAATACTCCTCCTTCTCCAACTCGAGTTCTTTTTTTTGTTTTTTGCCTTTGGTCTTGAAAGCGTCCTTCAGTTCCTGCACTTCCTTTTTCAGGTCACTGACAATTTTCTTTTTTACTGCTCCCTTGTCATAGCTCACGGTGTAGTGGTTAGTGGTGCCGGCGATTTTCAGGAAGATCTTTGACTTGCCGGTGTTATCCTCTTCTATCGCGCCAAAGGCTTCATCGGGATCAATCTTTTTCTTGTTTCGCAACGGCGCCACCACGCGATAATCGATATGCTGGTCAAACGTATGCGTGCCGCTGACCTGGATGTTGGTCACATTGCTGCGCACTTCCATCATGGGAACGTAGATGGTCCTCTTTTGGATGTGAATGTCATTTTTCAAATCCGCGAAGCGCAAGTGACTGAGGCCTTCGTCGTCCAGGTACCTTTTCAATTGCTGCATGGGCTCAAAATCGTTTAATTCGCCGTTCTTCACCGTGGCCCCGATATCAGCGATCAGGGTTTCCGGATAGAGCTTGAGCTTCTCATTAAGCGTCATCTCCAGGGAGACATCGGCAAATGCTTGTCCTTTGAGGTTCCTGGCTTCAATAAAGTCCTGATAAAAATTTTGAAATAAATAAAACACGCTGTCGATATGAATCCCGCTGAGTTTGAAGGAACTGACTACATCAATGGCTTTGGGATTTTTGGCATCAACAATTCCGTTGAGGGACAATTCACCACCCATCGCTTTAAGGTGGATATTGCGGGAGACGGCCATTTGATTCTTTACGAGGAGGTCGCCCTTCACCTCCCTTGGCTTGAAGCGCTTGTATTGCATGGCCTTCACATCACAGTTGAAGTTGAGATGAAGATTGGGTGAAACACTAAACCCAAAATCCTGGGATCCGCTTTTGCCCAGGGCAATCCCGAACAGCCTGTCGAGATCAATAAAATCGGATTTCAGGTCGGTTTCGATGCCAATGGGTTGGTTTTCGAACAGCAAAAAAGTGATGACATTTTTAAAAAAGCCGTTGAGTTTAAAATCGCTTTTTTCAAATCGACCGCTCACATTGCTCAGCGCGAGATCGTTGTTGTTGAAATGCAGCGAGCCATTGAGGTCATTAAATCGCAAGGGTTGTTTTCCAACGGCAAACTGAATGTTGTGCAATTCAACCGAACCCTGGGCCCGCACCTGCTGGGCCGTAGTCTTTTTTTTCAGCAAAGCGATCTTACCTGAAAACGAAACATCGGCCCGGGCGGCTCCTTCCAACTGGCGAATTTCCGGAACCGGGTAAAAATTTAATATCGATGCGGCGTCCAGTTCCCCTTTGAAATCAAAGGCAACATAGGGGTCATCAAAATTTTCCATCGAAAAATTGCCCAGGAATGTCCGCCCGTTGAGCTCCCCCGTAATATTTTTCAGAAATATTTCAGCCCTGGAAAGATCGCTCATGGACGCACTGGCAAACGACCCCTCGAGGTTGGCGTGTTCGACCTTTGATTGGTAGTCGGGATGAAAGACGCGTGTGTCCTTGCACCCGAAGCGGATGGAAATGAACGGGCTCTTGCGGTCGCTGACTTCGCCTTTCAGGTGGAGATCAAAATACACATTTCCATCGCTTTGGTACTTCGACAGTTTTTGGGTGACATCTTCCGGCAACAAGGATAGTACCGTCTGAATATCGGTATTTTTTCCTTTTGCGGAAATATCAATAATATTTTCTTTAAGAAAAGAGTAATTACCCTTGACTTCAAAGGATGATTTATTCAACGCCATGGAAGACGGATGAATAATAAAGTTTTTGTTCGTGTGGTCGTAGGTCATGGTCGAGGTCACTTCAAACGACTTATTCTTCAAGAAAATCTTGCTGCCGATACCGATTTGTTCTGTGGTGACATCGCCGTCCGCCCTGATGTGGTACAACCCGTCATGCACGGAGATGGAGGCGGTGAGTTTTTTACTTTGATATATATGGTGCTGG
>JAYVEZ010000334.1:0-3893 GCA_043773645.1 Cytophagales bacterium | reverse complement strand
AACTCAGCCGGTTTTAATACGACTGTATTTCCCATCGCGAGTGCGGGGGCAATTTTCCAGGACAACATCAACAATGGAAAGTTCCATGGAATGATCTGTCCGATCACGCCTACTTCTTTATATTCTTTTAACTCGGTATCCTTCAACTGGGCCCAACCGGCATGATGATAAAAATGTCTGGCGACCAGCGGAATGTCGATATCACGGGTTTCCCGAATGGGCTTGCCATTGTCGAGGGATTCAAGCACGGCAAATAACCGCGCATGTTTTTGAATTTGTCTTGCAAGAGCGTAGAGGTACCGCGCACGGATATGCGGTCCAGCCTTGACCCAAGTGGGCAACGCCTTCCTTGCAGCGGCGACCGCTTTATCTACGTCTTTTTTTGTGCCTTCAGCTATTTTGGAAAGAAACTTCTTGTCGGAGGGGTTGACGCTATCAAAATACTTACCGGTTGAAGGAGCCTGCCACTTGCCGCCAATGAAAAGGGTAAATTTTTTATCATGCTTTGCCAGCCAATCATAAGCAGCAGAAGGGCTCTCCGGAGCGGGTCCGTATTCCATGCTTTTGTAAATGCTTTTAATTTTCATTAGCGTGCGATTAATACCTTATGCCATGGGGTGACGATACGATGCGGAATAACGGCCTGTGACAAAATGCTCCAATTGCCTTTCAATGTCGGAAAGCAGGCTGCTGGCGCCGAATCTGAACAGGTCGGGCGAGAGCCAATCATCACCCAATTCCTCTTTCATGAGTATTAACCAATCGAGGGCTTGTTTGGCTTTCTGAATACCACCGGCGGGCTTGAAGCCAACTTTGAAACCTGTGGCTTCCTGAAATTCCCGGATCGCGCGCACCATAACGAGACTTACAGGAAGCGTTGCATTGACAGACGCCTTGCCGGTGCTGGTCTTGATAAAATCCGAACCCGCCATCATGCATATAAAACTTGCCTTGGCAGTGTTGGTCAGCGTGGCCAACTCGCCTGTTTCCAGGATCGATTTCATATGTGCCTCGCCGCAAGCTTTCCTGAAGAGTGTGACTTCTTCGTACAAGGATTTCCAGTTGCCGGTAAGTACATGGGCCCTGCTGATTACAATATCGATTTCCCTGGCACCTGCCTTTACCGAGAGTTCTATTTCGCGGATCTTCTGTTGCAGGCTGATTTGTCCTGCCGGAAAGCCTGTAGAAACGGCCGCCACAGGGATATTGGATCCTTCGAGTGCTGCGAGCGCAGGTTTAATCAGGTTGTGATATACACAGATTGCGGCCACATGGAGGTTCGAGTCATCCATGCCCATTTGTTGAAGTAGATCAAGTCTCACGGGTTGCCTTGCTTTCGCACAGAGTCGGTATACATTGCCTGGTGTGTCATCGCCACCGAGGGTTGTAAGGTCCATGCATGCGATGGCGCGCAGAAGCCAGGCGGCCTGCCACTCTTTCTTTATCGAACGTCTTTGGCCCAGGGTTGCAGCCCTCCTTTCCACCGCACTCCGGTTGATGCGGATTCCTTTCACCAGACTGACATCGAAGGGCATCCCTGCATTGCGAAGGTGAGTATCCTGGATGGCCGTATTCATGTTTGGATTCTTGCTGGTCATTTTAACTGAAGTCTGAACCAAGATTGCAGACCTTGCCATGCAATTTATACAAGTGAGCTAAAAAATGGATATAAATATTGGATTAGTTCTGCGCCGGAGAGGCACAGTTTTCCCTTGGCACAGACATTGTGAGAATAAACAGGTGCTATTTTGAAATCTTAACTTCTACGGCATTAAGCCCTTTCGGACCTTGCTCTACGCGGAAACTTACCCGGTCATTTTCCTTGATGGGATCAACGTGACCGTGAATGTGGGTAAAAATACTTTCCTGCGTTTCTGTGTCTTTGATGAAGCCAAAACCCTTTGCATCGTTAAAGAACGTAACGATCCCTTTTCTGAATCCATCGCTGTCTTCGGTAGGCTTTCTTCGCGGGACTCCAACCTGTATTGAATCGGCATTGACTGCTCGTTTCTTCATCGGATCGGGCGGCGTAGAGGAGATGTTGCCATATTCGTCCACGTATGCCATCATGCTATCCAGACTACCGCTTCCACCGGTGGCATTGGCCTTTCTCTCTTCCTTGCGCTGGGCCTTATCCTCTTTCTTCTTTTGTCTCTTCTTTTCCTTTTCCTTCTTGTTCCAGGTTTCTTGCGATTTTGCCATAGGTGTTTGAGTTTGTTTACTTGATGTCTTTAGAGTGAAAAGGAAAGCCGTAAGGCTTCCGCAAAGCTACGTAAAATGATCTTAAAAGACGCATGCATGAAGATGTCCATGTTGGGGTGACACCCTGGGCCGAATTGGGTCAATCTCGCAATATATGAGGTGTGGGTGGCTTCGGTCTTGAGCCCTTACTTGATCCTGATCTTCAACAGATCCGGTGGAATGCCTTTGTTGCGAAGAGTTGTCCGACCGAACGGACTAGTGGCTATCGGTTAGCCAAAGCTTAACGCCCCCTTTGATGCCATCCACATTGTTGACCAGGGTGATGGAGGGATCTATTTTGAAATTTAGCTTTTTGGAATTTCCACCCCCGATGTAGAGGTGATCATAGTTAAAGACTGTTTTCAGAATGGCAATAACCCTTTTCACACGCTGATTCCATTCTTCGACACCTACAGCTTCCAAAGCTCTTTCTCCGATGTACTCATCATAGTCTTTATCCTGAAATACAGGGTGATGCGCAATTTCCAGGTGGGGCAAGAGGTTACCATTCATCAGGAGTGCCGTGCCGAAGCCAGTGCCCAGCGTTACCACCAGTTCAAGGCCCCGTCCGCTGGCAACACCCAAGCCTTGCATGTCTGCATCGTTTACCACCTTGACAGGCTGCTTGAGTAATTCGGTGAGCCTCGAACGCAAATTAATTCCCTTCCACTTTAACGTACTCAGGTTGGGGGCCGTATACACCACCCCATCCCTGACATACCCTGGGAATCCCACCGATACTTTGCTGAATGATTGAAAGTTGCTGGTAAGGTCTGCGATGGCCTGTAAGATTTCATCGGGGTCGCCTGAAGGAGGAGTGTCTTTCTTGGAATACTCCATCAGCATGTTACCCTCCCGATCCAGGATGGTTGCTTTTATCCGAGATCCGCCAATATCGATGGAAAGGATTTTTTCGTGAGGTCCCAGGTTTGTCATAGGAATTGAAGTGCCAATCAAATTGTGATGCGACTACCAGGGGTTACGTTCGAATCAGGAACGTGCTACATTCCATTGCATGACTTGCTCCAGGCCTTTTATCCGGAGTATCTTGATCTTCGAACTGGAGATTTCAATCAACCCTTCACTGCGGAAGTCAGACAAAACACGAATGACCGACTCCGTAGCAGTTCCTACCAGTCGTGCCAGTTCTTCACGGGGTGAGGTGATCGTATCATTTTCATTCTTCAAGTGATGCAGTTTGAGCAAGGCCTCCGCGGTTCGTTGGCGCACGGAATTGTAGGCCAATTGCAGGAGCTGCGCCTCCTTTTCAGCCACTTTCTTACAAAGCAAGCCAATAAATGCACCCGACACATCAGGTTGGGCATGCAACAGGGTAACAAAATCGTAGCGAGGAATCAAGACAAGTTCTACGGCCTCCATGGCAACGGCAGATTCCTGGTAAACGGTGTTGTCAAGAATCGATTCGTAACCAAAAAAATCTCCCGCCTTGTGCAGGTTAAGGATCAATTCCTTTCCATCGGGGTTGGTTCGGTAGGTTTTTACATTGCCTGATTTGATAAAATATAACCACTGTGGCAGATCACCTTCAGAAAATATTTCAGCCTTCTTCTTGATGGACTTAACTTTCTTCTCCTTGCATAAGTCCTGCAGGTTAAGAACTTTCTTGGCATCGGTAATAAATTGATCCAGCC
>JAYVEZ010000333.1:0-2534 GCA_043773645.1 Cytophagales bacterium | reverse complement strand
CATGTGTTGCTGAAAAAAATAACAAGCCACACCGATCAGGATCATCCCCACCATGATAATTACATGATTGACCATAAGTGCCAGCTTGTTGTTTTTGATCAGCATGAGGCTGCCCATAATGATCAAGACCATAATGGAAACGGGTATTTCGGTGGTAGTAAAAATTTCAGGCGAATTTCCATACCCTAATGTTTTCCAGATTTCTGCGGAATAATTGTCACGGAGATCGCGAAAAGCGGTGAGCATCATGTAAGCAAGCGTAAACAGAATGATGCCGGGAACAAATGTCAGGAAGAATTTCTTTCGATCTCCGGTATCCATGGGCTGGCGCTTCGTGCGCAATTCCTCGTCCAAAGGAGAGGGCGGGGGAACCTGATTCAACAGCCATAGGAACAGCAAGAGCGGTCCGATAAAAAGGCAACTGGCGACCCACGGCATCCAATATTCAGATGTACCCCAGTCACGCATGATATACCCGCCCACGGATTTGGCAAATCCGGCTGAGAAAATAAAACTCACAGAAAGGCCTGCACCCAGAACTTCGGTGAAACGTCTTCCTTCCAGGTAGCCAAACACCATGCCCCAGATCATTCCCAGCGGGAGGCCATTGGTAAAGAGAAAGATCATGTTATAAGGTGGCGGGGTAATCGCAAACAACAGCCATGAAATTCCGGCAATGCCGACCATCAGCAAAATTCCAAAAGAACGGGAATGGGCCTTTAGTTCTGAAATGACTTTTATACCGATGAATTTGGAGAGTGCATATCCTACGATCTGAGAGATGACTAACCAGGATTTGTAAGTCACGTTGGCGTAGGCCATACCGTCAAAAGTAGCTACCGAAAAAGTCTTCCGGAAGGCATAAACGCAGGTATACAAAGAAAAAGCAGCGCCGGTAGCGTAGAGCGAAAACCAAAAACCATTGGTTTTCCTGAGCCAGGAGGTGATGTTGGATTCCTTAGCGTTCAATGACTCCTGTTTCATTAAAATCAAATTGTTTCCACTCACCTTTTGATAATACACTTAGTTTCTTAAAGCCAATTTTTTTGAGAAGGGATGCGGTTTCGAGGAATTGATTAACCAGGTCATCCGGGTGATGGGCATCCGAGCTGAGCGTAACCGGTATGTTTTTTTGGTGTAACAGCTCCAGGATCCAGGGGCTTGGGTAAGGCGTAACCGATTTCTTTTGGTAAAGCCCTCGTGTATTCACTTCCACAATGGTGCCAGATTTTGTTATTCGCTCAATGGTTTTCATTACCTCTTCACGGTACCATGTATCTGATTCCTGGAACAACGGATGTCCTGTGTTTTGAATTTTGATCTTGTCCATATGACCCAGGATCGTGGGAGGAGAGTCTTCCAGCATGTGGCAGGTCAGTTCAAAGTAGCGGGTGACAACATCCCGTATTTTATTATGGAAAATTTTTTCAAGTCCTTCGAGGAATTTATTATGGGGTCCGTCCACTTCCCACGGCGTGCCATCGGGTAACGTGTCTGCAAAATGAATTGAGCCGATGGTATAGTCGAGCTGTTCACTGAAATTGCGGGGGCCTGTCACGCCCGGTATATAATCCACCTCCAAACCTGCATAGATCTCCATCTGCGGATTTGATTTTTTCAATGCATTTATTTCAAGGATATAAGGCGCTAATGCTTCCCTCTTCATCGTCCACGAGCAATCGAAAGGGACCGGCGCGTGAGAAGAGAAGCCCAGGCAGTGAACCTGGCTCCGGCCTGCTTCAACATTGTCTTTCAAACTTGCCTTGCCGTCACAATATGTACTATGGGTATGAAAATTAGACCACATCGATCAAAGTAAAGTGAAAAGGGGAAGAAATGGAAATTGTTTCCCGCAGATCTCGCAGATTTACGCAGATCAACTAACTATCTATGGAATGTCATCCCGGACAAGCACAATTTTAGCGATGGAAAGATGAACGAAATTTGTTCCGGGACCCCGTGGCAAGCCGCACGAGCGCATTTCATTGCGCCTTCTCCACCCTGATTC
Organism: Cytophagales bacterium; assembly: GCA_043773645.1. Classification (GTDB taxonomy): domain Bacteria; phylum Bacteroidota; class Bacteroidia; order Cytophagales; family Cyclobacteriaceae; genus ELB16-189. The sequence continues at coordinate 526 of JAYVEZ010000333.1, read as the reverse complement.
GTTCGGGGTCCCGGAACAAACATCATTTATCTTTCATAGCTTCACTTGTGCTTGTCCGGGATGACATTTCATCGTTAGGAAATTACTTTTTGTCAGCGATCTTGGCAAAGCAAAACTATTGTTTAATATTAATGCCTGAATATGCCTTCTAAAAAACTACTCTTTACTCCTGGCCCGCTAACTACTTCAATTACCGTTAAAGAAGCGATGCTGGAAGACATGGGATCGCGGGATAGTGCGTTTATTAATTGCGTGAAAGAAATCAGGGAAGGCTTGCTGGAACTGGCGCATGTTTCCAAAGCGGAAGGGTACGAATGTGTTATCATACAAGGCTCCGGAACATTTGGTATAGAAAGTGTGATCGGCAGTGCAGTGGGAAACAACGACGTGCTTGGGGCGCTGGTCAATGGAGCCTATGGTGAGCGTATTGTAAAGATGGCCGCGATCTACCATCTGAAACATCATGTGCTGCGCTTCGCGGAAGATGAAATAGTCACACGGGAAGCTACCGGAAAATTTTTGGAGA
>JAYVEZ010000332.1:0-16032 GCA_043773645.1 Cytophagales bacterium | reverse complement strand
CCCACGTATGACTTTGGCTATTATGAGCAGCCCAATGACCAAACATCACCGGTACTAAGTACCTTCATTACTTCTGAAGTTTCATTTGAGTCCCGCTTTGCCAGGGATGAGTTCTTTATTCAAAACGGCAATGAGCGCGTAAGCATGGGCGCCATCAAATGGCCGGTCATTACATTCCGGTATACCCATGGTATGGAAGGTGTGTTCGGCAGCAATTTTAACTACGACAAGGTCCGGCTTAATATCACGAAGCGGATCAAACTGGGTCCCCTGGGCTATGGGAAAGTCACAGCCACCGGTGAGTATGTCCTTAACACACTCCCGTATCCACTGTTGTCCTTGCACCTGGGCAATCAAACGCCACTGTATGCTGCCGTTACTTACAACCTCATGAATTATGGAGAGTTTATCAGCGATCACTTTGCTTCGGTACAGTACCGTCAGTATTTTGAAGGTTTCCTCTTCAACCGCGTGCCGCTGATGAACAAGCTCAAGTGGAGACTTCTGGGTACTGCCAATGCCATCCTGGGGGGAATGCGTGAATCCAACAGAAGCCTGATTGCCCCTTTTACATCGAATGGCCAACCCACCCTGACCGCAGGCTATTTTACAGGTAAGCCTTACGTCGAATTGGGATATGGTGTGGAGAATATCTTTAAATTCTTAAGAATTGATTTCATTCACAGGCTGTCGTATTTAGATAATCCGAATGTCAGAAAATTCGGTGTTTTCTTTACGGCTCAATTTCAGCTTTAGTTGGTGGTCAATCACTTAGTCTAAAAGGAAATGGATCAAAGACACCACACTCGACCCATAGAGTATTCATGCCATATTGGAATTTCCTACTGGCGGCTGATTGCTAATTCAATCGCTTGCCATATTTTTGGGCAAAATTGACATTTCAAAAAGTACTCTGGTTGGCGTTTTTGACTAATTCTTCAAGGTTTCTTTTGTTGTGGCTTCTCTGCCCGGTGTTCACCTCCGCGCAAGAAATCATTGTAAAGGGCAAAGTAACGGATGCTGGCTCGGGCGACCCCATTCCATTTGTCAATGTTGTATTCAAGGGTACGGGCACAGGAATGACCACCGATTTTGATGGAAATTTTCTGATCCGAACCACGAAGCCCGCTGATTCTGTGGTAGCCAGTTATATCGGGTATAAAACCAGAACAAAAGCAATCAGAAAAGGGACTGAGCCAATGAACTTCCAATTGGTGGAAGAAGTCACAAACCTTTCGGAAGTGGTGGTCAAAGCGGGTGAAAATCCTGCATTCGAAATCCTGAGGGGTGTGGTAAGAAACAAAGAGCGCAACGACAAAAGAAATCTCGCTGCGTATGAGTTTGATGTCTACACCAAGACAGAAGTGGACATCGATAACATATCTGATAAGCTGCGTCTGAAGAAAGTAATGAAGAAAATCGCCCAGGTGCTGGACAGCATGGACCAGGTTGTGGGCGAAGATGGAAAACCAATTCTCCCATTATTCATCACGGAGATCGTATCGAAACTATCCTACCGCAATGCGCCTCCGATCAAAACGGAACAAATTATCAAATCAAAAATAAGTGGCGTCGGCCTGGATGATGGCTCCATGGTCACCCAATTGGTGGGCTCCACATTTCAGGAATACAACTTCTATCAAAATTGGATTACCATCATTAACAAAAACTTTGTTTCCCCCATCGCCGACGGATGGCGGTTGTATTATGATTATGACCTTATTGACAGCTTGTATGTGGGGGAGGATTTTTGCTACCGCCTCGACTTCTATCCCAAGAATGCCCTGGAACTTGCCTTCACAGGCTCCATGTGGATAAGCAAGGAAAATTTTGCCTTGAAGCAAATTGATGCATCGATAAACAAAGAAGCCAATGTGAATTTCATAGACAAAATAAGGATTCAACAGGAGTTGAAGCCTACGACTGCAGGCCCGTGGCTTCCAGTGAAGAACAGGGTACTCGTCAACATTGGGGAAATCAGCAAAAATTCAGCGGGTCTGTTGGGTAAGTTCTACACCAGCAACAAGAATTTTATTGTGAACAGACCTCATCAGACAACATTTTACGACAAGCCGATCAATGTTGCAGAGGATGCCCAACAGGCTGAACCTGAGAAATATTGGGACTCCCTTCGGCACGAGCCGTTGAGTGCGGCCGAAAAGAACGTGTACAAAATGATTGACACCCTTAAGAACATACCGATGGTGAAGACTTATACGGAGGTCTTCAAAGCGGTGGTGGATGGATATTATGACCTGGGGAGTGTGGAGGTCGGGCCTTACCTGCGCACGATCGCATGGAACAGCGTGGAAGGAATGAGGATTCAGGGTGGATTCAAAACCAACATGCACTTCAGCAAGAAAATGATGTACAGCGGCTATGCGGCCTACGGGTTTCAGGATACAAGGGTCAAATTCTCGGCCTCTGCGCAGCGCATATTATCAAGGAATCATTGGACTACGTTAACTTTTCGAATGCGGGAAGATGTGATTCGACTTGGTGTTGATGAAGAGGCGTTGGCGGGAAATCCGCTTTTCCTTACCGCTGCCCGATGGGGACAGTTTCGAAGAGCCTATTACTTTGATGAATTTTATACGGCTATCCAACGCGAATTTTTAAGGGGTCTCTCTCAACGGGTCGCATTCCGGGAAAACACCTTCGATCCAACGTATCCATTCGGTTTTCATAGAAATATTGTGGACTTGAATCCCCCCATCTATCAAACCTTTACAACAGCTGAATTTCAATTTGAGACGCGCTATGCACGTGATGAAACTTTCCTCCAGAATGGAAATGAGCGCGTTAGCCTGGGACTTAAGAAATGGCCTGCCATCACGTTCCGATACACCCGAGGCATTCAGGGTATTCTGGGAAGCGACTATTCATATGACAAATACCGACTCACGATAGACAAGCGAATCAGAATGGGTTTTCTGGGGGTGGGACTCATATCGATATCCGGCGAAGTGATACCCAATGCACTGCCGTACCCTTTGCTCACGGTTCACCTGGGAAACCAATCTCCCATCTATTCCCAGTTCACTTATAACCTTATGAATTTTGGTGAATTTGTAAGTGACGAGTCGGTCTCTTTTAGATACCGGCAGTTCCTGGAGGGATTATTCCTGAACCGCATTCCTTTGATGAACAAACTGAAGTGGCGTCTGGTGGGAACCGCCAACGTCATTTATGGAGGGCTAAGCCGGGCGAACCGCAGGTTGATCGCTGTCTATACCCCAAGGGGAGATCCGGCCCTGAGGACCGGTTATTTTACCACGGGTACCCCCTATGTTGAATTGGGTTATGGCGTAGAGAACATATTCAAATTTTTCCGTGTCGACTTTGTGCATCGCCTTACCTACCTGAATAATCCAGAGGCCCGGAAGTTCGGAGTGCTGTTTACCGCACAGTTCAAACTTTAGGATTTGTGTAGCGGCAGGCATCCTCGAAGCGGTAAAAGTTGCATATTTGCACCCTGAAATTTTGATTGAAATGAGCGAAGTAAAGATAACGCTGCCTGACGGCTCTTCCCGGAATTATCCTGTTGGCGTCACCGGCCTGGCCATCGCACAAAGCATCAGTGAAGGCCTGGCGCGCAATGCACTATCCATAGAAGTCAATGGTGAGATATGGGATTTGAGCCGCACGATTCTGAAAGATTCCGCCATCAAAATATTTACGTGGAACGACAAAGGTGGCAAGTATGCATTTTGGCATTCATCTGCCCACTTGTTTGCGGAAGCCCTCGAAGCACTCTACCCGGGTGTGAAGTTCGGGATAGGCCCTCCCATTGAAAATGGATTTTATTATGATGTAGACCTGGGCGAAAAAACTTTTGGCGAAGATGATCTTGCCAAAGTGGAGACCAAGATGATTGAACTGGCACGCAAGAACAGCGTGTTTATTCGCAAGGACGTTTCCAAGGCAGATGCCATTGAGTTCTTTCAAAAAAAAGGAGATCCCTATAAGTTGGAATTGCTGCAGGGCCTCGCAGATGGTTCAATCACTTTTTATGAGCAAGGAAATTTCACCGATCTCTGTCGCGGACCACACATTCCCAATACCGGGTTCATCAAAGCGATCAAACTTCTGAATGTAGCAGGCGCCTATTGGCGTGGCGATGAGAAGAACAAAATGCTTACCCGCGTCTATGGCATTACTTTTCCAAAACAGAAAGAGTTGGAAGAATACCTTCACATGTTGGAGGAAGCGAAAAAACGCGACCATCGTAAATTGGGCAAGGAACTGGAGTTGTTCGCTTTTTCCGAAAAGGTGGGGATGGGATTGCCGTTGTGGTTGCCCAAAGGGACTGTGCTGCGTGAGCGGCTGGAACAGTTTATGCGCAAAGCTCAGATCCGGGCCGGCTATGACCCGGTGGTGACTCCCCACATTGGTAGCAAGGCATTGTATGTTACCTCCGGACATTATGAGAAATACGGAAAGGATTCCTTTCAGCCGATCCATACACCCGATGCAGGGGAGGAGTTTCTGCTCAAACCAATGAACTGCCCGCATCACTGCGAGATATATAAAGTTAAACCGAGGTCATACAAAGACTTACCAATCCGCCTGGCAGAGTTTGGTACAGTGTATCGCTACGAGCAAAGTGGCGAATTGCATGGGCTTACCCGTGTGAGAGGATTTACACAAGATGATGCACATATCTTCTGCCGGCCGGATCAAGTGAAGGAAGAGTTCATCAAAGTGATTGACCTGGTGCTTCATGTGTTTAAGTCCCTTGGATTTGATAATTATACCGCCCAAGTATCGTTGGGCGATCCGGCTGATAAGCAGAAATATATTGGAGAAGCTGCTTTGTGGGATCGGGCGGAGCGTGAGATTCAGGAAGCAGCAGATGAAAGGGGCCTCAAAACGGTGGCCGTCCGTGGGGAAGCAGCGTTCTATGGTCCTAAGCTGGATTTCATGGTCAAAGATGCTTTGGGCAGAAGCTGGCAGCTTGGCACCATCCAGGTTGACTATCAATTGCCCAAGCGTTTCGAACTAGAGTATGTAGGTTCAGACAACCAAAAGCACCAGCCCGTGATGATCCACCGCGCACCCTTTGGATCCCTGGAGCGCTTCATTGCCGTATTGATTGAACATTGCGCTGGTAATTTCCCGATCTGGCTTTCGCCGGAGCAGGTGGCCGTATTGCCCATTTCAGAGAGATTCAACGATTATGCTGAGAAAGTGATTCAGGAGCTAAAGAATCAGGATATCCGGGGATACCTGGATGATCGCGACGAAAAGATTGGACGCAAGATCAGGGATGCCGAGGTGAAGAAAGTGCCATACATGCTTGTGGTGGGAGAAAAGGAGGTTGCTGAGAGCATGGTATCCGTCAGGAGGCATGGAACAGGAGATCAGGGATCTTTACTGCTTCAGGAGTTTGTAGCCCAGTTTCTGGCCGAAAACTCGATGCCTGCTTATGCTTAAACTTTAAAAATTTGAGTTTTTCCACGTGGAAAAATTGAAAATATGGTGATATTTGCGGCCTGTTTGTAAAAACAGGCTGATTTGACGTTAAACTTAAACCCAACGAGTGGCATTTATTCCTGGCAGTAACCGTCCGCGCCCTTATAGCAGGGGCTTTCGTCCAAGAGTTGTAGAAGAACCTTACCGTGTGAATGAGCGCATCACAGCGCCACGCGTGAGGGTTGTAGGCGAGAATATCAAGGTTGATGTCTATGCCATTCAGGTGGCCATCAAATTGGCCCAGGACCAAGGGTTGGATTTGGTGGAGATCTCTCCCAACGCAGATCCTCCTGTCTGTAAGGTGATTGACTACTCTAAGTTTAAGTACGAACAGAAGAAGAAACAGAAGGAAATTAAGTCGAATGCCCAAAAAACGGTTGTAAAAGAAATTCGTTTTGGGCCCAATACGGATGAGCATGACTTCAACTTTAAGGTGAAACATGCTGTCAACTTTCTGAAAGAGGGTGCCAAAGTGAAGTCATACGTTCATTTTGCGGGGCGGTCGATTGTGTATAAGGAACGGGGTGAAATCCTGTTGCTGAAGTTTGCCCAAGCCCTCGAAGAGGTGGGTAAAGTAGAGCAGCTCCCCAAATTGGAAGGAAAGAGAATGTATATGATGGTTGCCCCGAAACCGGGTGTAAGTAAAAAATAGTTTAGAGTTTTATTGATACTACAACAATGCCGAAAGCAAAAACTAAATCAGGAGCGAAAAAACGCTTCAAAGTAACAGGAAGCGGTAAGATTAAGCGCAAGCATGCTTACAAAAGACATATCCTGACTAAGAAAGGTACAAAGCAAAAAAGGAGACTGAGCCACGCCGCCGTCGTCAAGAAAGTTGATGCGCGCAACGTGAAGTTCATGCTCCCGTACGCTTAGTAGAATCCTTTCCCAACCTCCCAGCATTTGGGAGTTTAGGCAGAGGATGGTTTCTCAATGTTTAACCCGGTGTCTGGCTTCTAAGATCCTTCCGAATCGGTAGGGCGCCGACCACCAAAAAATTAACAACATGCCACGTTCAGTGAATCACGTTGCATCCCGCGCCAAGCGCAAGAGGGTGCTCAAACTTGCCAAAGGATTCTTTGGAAGAAAGAAAAATGTATGGACCGTAGCCAAGAATGCGGTCGAAAAAGGGTTGGTGTATGCCTACCGTGACCGCAAGGCCAAGAAGCGCGATTTTCGCGGTCTCTGGATCCAGCGTATCAACGCAGGAGCCAGGCTTCATGGAATTTCATACTCTGAATTGATGGGAAAACTTAAGAAAGCTGGGATTGATTTGAACCGCAAAGTCCTCGCTGACCTTGCCATGAATCATCCGGAAGCCTTCGCGGAAATAGTGAACAAAGTAAAATAAGCAGAAGGGGCGAAAGCCCCTTTTTGCTTTCTATCAAAATCTTGTATTGTGAATCTTTAGTCAAATGGAGTTCTGAAAGTATGACTCGTTCAAAAAAGATATTTACGGGTGTTATGGTTCTGTTTTTTGCCTTTCTGGTGGGCCTTGTATATGATATCAGTCGCAAAACGACTTTCCCGGGCTCCAAAAAGCGTCAACAGGAGCTTCAGCAAGGGCAAAAGCCACAAAAGGCAGACACCTCCAAAAGCACTTTGGCGCCAAAATCAGCAACTCACCAGCCGTAAAATCTACCTGCCGGCTTTGGATTTGCCAACCTGGGTTGGCCTTCTATCTTCGAATCAGATTAAAGCCAACTATAGACAAGAATTTCCCCCGGGGTCAAGGACCTTGGGGGATTTTCCTTTTTAGCCACTTGGCTTTCGAATTCCTTTTTATAATTTAAGGAAGATTTGGAGCGATCGGTCTTGTGTTTTATTCAATATTGAATTGCCGCTATGAAAACGACCATCCTCAAGTCCTTGACAATCCTGGCATTTGCCATCATTGTCAGCTCATGCGAATACAAGGAATTACCTACCGGATTTGATTGTTCAAAGTCTGATCTCCAGGCCAGTCTCGTAACCAAGACCGATGCGACGAGTTGCAAGTCAATCAATGGTCAGATTACCATGGCGGCCAAAGGAGGGGTTCCGCCTTATGATTATAGTCTCGGTGATGGCGTATATCAAACCAATCCCGTTTTTACCAAACTTGCCGCTGGCTCCTACAACATCACTGTAAAAGATATCAAGGGTTGCAAGAATTCTGTTCAGGTAGAAGTGGCTGCAGAGGGTTCAAACTTAACAGCCACAATCACAACGGTAGATGATTCTCAATGCCTTTCCGACAACGGTTCAGTAACCCTTGTACCCGTGGGAGGCTCATCACCTTACCTGGCCAAGGTTGATGGTGGAACCTTCGGCAGCACCACCACATTCTTAGGGCTGGGAAGCGGTGTTCACTCTTTCATTCTCAAAGATGCCAATGATTGCGAAAAACTTTTCAATATCACCGTCGGCAGGGGGAATACCGGTGTAAGTTATGCAAGTGACATCGCACCGATTTTCGCTGTCAATTGCAATTTGTACGGATGTCATGGCGCGGGCACTACCGGAAGAGACTGGACGAAGTATGGTGATGTTAAGAACAAGGCCGCAAGCATCGCATCCCGCACGGCCAACCGCAGCATGCCCATTGGTGGATTTACGCTTACGGTGCAGCAAATTCAGCAGATCGCCTGCTGGGTGGATGACGGAGCCAACAACAATTGATTATGAAGAAATATCTTTTGATTGCATTCAGTCTGTGCGCACTCTCCTCGGTGGCCCAAAAATATACGGTTGAAAAATCTGTTGTCTCATTTTTTTCAAAAGCCAAAATCGAAGACATTACTGCGCAGAATACCAAGGCGAGCAGCATATTCAATTTGGAATCCGGCGATATTGCATTCTCCATTCCAATCACTGAATTCGAATTTGCCAAGTCGCTGATGAAGGAGCACTTCAATGAAAAGTACATGGATACCGAAAAATTTCCGAAGGCGACATTTCAAGGGAAGATAACAGGCTATCAACAGAAGACTTCGGGACCTCAGGTTGCTAAAGCCAACGGAAAACTCACTGTACATGGCGTCACCAAAGAAGTGGAAATTCCCGGTACCGTAGAAATAACAGGCGGCTCTGTGCTGCTCCATTCAAAGTTCATGGTGAAGTTGGATGACTACGGAGTACCCCGTCCTCAATTGTTATGGCAAAATATCGCTGAAGAAGTGGAAGTGTCCATTGACTTTACCTTCATACCCCATGAAAAGAAATAACATTGTCCTTCTACTCGTTTTTTTGCCATTCCTGGTGAAAGGACAAGTTGATCTCTTGAGTGAACTGGACAAGGAAACAAAAGCCACCACAGAATATACGAGTTCAACATTTAAGTCAACTCGTCTTGTGAATGGTCAAACCGTGGAAACAAAGGGACAAGGGGCCTTAGAGTTTATTTTTGCGCACAGGTTTGGCGCCATCAATGGCGGTGCCTATGAACTCTTCGGCCTGGATCAGGCCTATACACGCCTTGGATTGGAATATGGTCTTACGGATCGTCTCGGACTAGGTATCGGGAGAAATTCTGTCGACAAAACAATTGATTCATACTTTCGATACAAGTTGTTGAGGCAAAGCAAAGGCATGGTGAATATGCCTTTCACCATCACCGCTTTTGGCATTGCAGCGATCAAGACCTCACCCAAAACTCAGGATGCAACCTTTGATATCCAGTTGCAGGATCGGATGTCTTATACAGGACAGTTGCTCATCGCAAGAAAATTCAATTCAAACCTTTCTTTGCAACTCATGCCCACCATTGTTCATAAGAATATGGTCGACAAGACAATTGAGAATAATGACCAGGTGGCGCTGGGTGTCGGCGGCCGACTGAAAGTTACACGCAGTGTGGCGCTCACCACGGAATATTATTATCGCTTTGGCGTCCCACCCGGCAATCCATTCTATAATCCAATTGGTTTTGGAATCGATATTGAGACTGGTGGACACGTTTTTCAATTGGTGATGACAAACTCCCGAGGTCTTACTGAGCGGGCATTCATTACTGAAACGGCAGGAGATTTTTTTAACGGAGATATTCACCTTGGCTTTAACGTCACCCGGACGTTTCAATTGAGGAAGAAGAAGTAGAAGTAGGGAACCCCTTATGTTCCCACAGGCAAGGATGAGGGAAATTCTTTTATTTTTGTCCGAAACAATTGGTCGTTGCTCCTCTTCTCCATCATTGCCTATCTTTTACTTACCATTCTCATCGGATATTGGGCTTCGCGCAGGGTTCGAACGGCCGGAGACTTTATGCTGGCGGGCCGAAGTTTGCCCATTCTGCTAAGCTCTTCAGCACTCTTTGCCACATGGTTTGGCTCTGAGACTGTCTTCGGTGCTTCTTCGCGATTCCTGGAAGGAGGTTTATACGCAGTCATTGAAGACCCATTCGGAGCTGCGCTTTGCCTGGTGCTTTTCGGCCTATTTTTCGCAAGAAAACTCTACAACATGAATCTTCTCACGTTGGGAGATTTCTTTGAGGTGAGGTATGGCAAACGGACAGAGTTAATGGCGAGCGTATTTCTGGCGCCTCCGTACATTGGCTACATCGCTGCCCAACTGGTAGCCATGGGATTGATACTCCATGTCGTGACCGGACTACCTGTTTGGCAAGGCACAGTCGCGAGCGCCGTGGTCGTCACTTTCTACACCTATATCGGTGGGATGTGGGCAATTTCAATCACTGATTTTGTGCAAAGCATCATTATCATTTTGGGTCTTCTGATACTGGCCCTTGTATTAAGCAATGAGGCTGGAGGAGTTCTTCATGTTCTAAGCAACGTGCATCCGGAGAATTCGCACTTTCTTCCAAAAGCCGAATGGCGTGAAGTCACAACCTACCTCGCAGCCTGGTCAGTCCTTGGGCTTGGATCCATTCCTTCTCAGGATGTCTTCCAACGATCCATGTCATCCGGCTCAGCCAATACCGCCGTCCGGTCTTGTTACTATGCGGCCATTCTCTACCTTACGGTTGCCATGCTGCCGTTGTTTATCAGCTTGTGTACGAAACAGCTCTATCCGCATCAAGTACAGGGTGATACACAACTTACTTTGCCCAACATGGTCATGCAGCATACACCCATGATTGTTCAAATTATGTTTTTTGGGTCCCTGCTGTCTGCGATCATGAGCACCACAAGTTCTGCCATCTTGGCGCCGGCAGCCATCTTTTCAAAGAACCTGGTTCAACCGCTCCTGGCAAAAGAATTGTCGGACAAACAAATGCTGCTGCTGACCCGCATTTCTGTATTGCTCTTCAGTAGCGTGGCTACCATCATGGCATGCATCCGGACCAATATTTACGAACTCGTGGGAGAGTCGTCTATTTTGAGTTTGGTTTCCCTTTTTGCGGCCTTGTTGTTCGGCTTGTACTGGAAGAAGGCAAACAGCACAGGAGCCGTGATGTCCATGATAGCCGGCGTGGTGACATGGGCTCTTTTTGAACGGGTGTTTTCAATAGGGGTACCCAGTTTGGTGCCAGCTACCCTGGTCAGTATTGTTTCGCTGGTGGTAGGTAGTCTGCTGACCATGAAAAGCGATGAACCTGAACAACTGTAAGCGCGGTGATCTCTGGTTAAGTCCTGGAAAGCCGTAAATTTACTCCCCAAAAATAATGTCGAATCAGAAATACCAGAATCGACCATCCCGAAAACATAAAAATTGAAATAGCGACCCATGAGTGAACCTTCCAACTTTGAGACCGATGCAGTGCGCGCGCAGCAGGAACGAACCCAGTACCGCGAACATTCCGTGCCACTTTACCTGACCTCCAGTTTTGTTTTTGAGGATGCAGAGCAGGCACGTGCGTTGTTTGCTGATGAAGTGCCAGGAAATATTTATACCCGTTTCTCCAACCCCAATACCACAGAATTCATAAATAAGCTTTGCTTGCTGGAGGGAACTGAAGATGGTATCGCCACCGCATCGGGGATGGCCGCTATGTATATCAGCATGGCCTCCCTGTTAAAATCCGGGGATCATGTGCTGGCTTCTCGTTCAGTCTTTGGTTCTACCCACCAAATCCTGACGATGATTTTTCCCAAAGTTGGAATTTCTCATACCTATGCCGATATCGCCGACTCGCGTGAAAGTTGGGAGAAGAAGATTCAACCCAATACCAGGATGATTTTCGTCGAGACACCCTCTAACCCTGCACTGGATATCATAGATCTTGAGTGGCTCGGAGGTCTTGCGAGGAAGCATAACATGATCCTGAACGTAGATAATTGTTTTGCCACACCTTACCTGCAGAATCCTGCTCAATGGGGTGCCCACTTGGTAACACATTCAGCTACCAAATTCATTGATGGACAGGGGCGCGTGATTGGTGGTGCTGTATTGGGATCCAAGGAACTCATCAAAGAAGTTCGTTTTTTCGCCCGCCATACGGGCCCGTCGATGTCGCCGTTCAATGCCTGGATTTTATCCAAGAGCCTGGAAACCCTGGCCGTGCGCATGGACCGGCATTGTGAAAATGCATTGACGCTGGCAACGCACCTCGAAGGGCATCCTGAAGTGTTGCTTGTAAAATATCCGTTCCTGCCATCCCATCCCCAGCACGCTTTGGCAAAGAAGCAAATGAAGTTAGGGGGAGGCGTTGTGGCTTTTGAAATAAAAGGAGGCGTGGAAAGGGGTCGTACATTTTTGAATTCATTGAAGATGATCTCACATTCTGCCAACCTCGGCGATACTAGAACGATTGCCACTCATCCGGCATCCACAACGCATTCAAAGCTGAGCGACTTAGAAAGACTTGCGGTGGGTATCACGCCCGGATTGATCCGCATCAGCGTAGGCCTCGAAAATGTCAAGGACGTGATTGCTGATGTCGATCAGGCCATCGCGAAAAATCGCTAGACCCTTGAGAAATTAATTCTTCCGGATTCAAATATTCAGGTCAATTTTTTATTGGGAGAGATCTATCATAAGGTGACCACAGTCCTTGATAGAGCCATGCATTTCCGGTCGGCAACAGTTGAGTTATATCGGCCATCCTGGTTTACAGCAGGAGGCCTGCTTTTTTCAACGTCAACACATCAACACTTCAGCACCTCAACACATCCTTATCAATACTTCGGCACACTTGGATCAATCTGGTCAGCCCACGCAAGGATACCACCCTTCAGGTTGTACAGATTCGTGAATCCATGGTTCTTCTCCAGCCAATTGATCATGTTGCCACTCCTTCCGCCAGATCGGCATTGGAGTATAACCTGCTTGGTACGAGATATCTTATCCACATTGTGCGGTATCTCTGCCTGGGGGATTAATTCTCCGTCCAGGTTGCACAATTCATATTCGTGCAATTCGCGTACATCAATCAGTTGGAAGTCGGCTTTGCTGTCCTTGAGTTGCTTGAGCTCTTGAACGGTAATTTCTTTCATGGTAAGTGGATCAGTTTTGCTGAGCAAAATTCAGCAAAATCACTCATATTATGGTAAACTTGCACCTTGAATAATTCATTTCATGGCAGATAACAAAGACCTTGTTCTCAAGAACCTCTGGTACCTGGCACTTCCGGGAGAAAGTTTAAAAAAAGGCAAATTGGTACACCGGCAGGTAGCCAACCACCGCATCGTTTTCGGCAGGGATCAGGGAGGAAAAGCATTCGCATTAAAAGACAATTGCCCTCACCGGGGGGTGCCGCTCTCCACCGGGCATATACTTGACAACGGTAACATTCAGTGCTGTTACCATGGCTGGGAATTCGATGCCGAAGGTGTTTGCAAAAACATCCCGGCACTTCCACCCAATACAAAAGCGGATATCAGCAAGATCAGGGCCTGGAAATTTCCCGTTACAGAGATTAATAATACAATCTGGGTATATATCCCTGAAAAGCTTACACCGAATGTTGAGGTCAAGGAACCTGTACCCGATTTGCACCTATCACCCGATCAGCAGTTTCTTCATGTGGAGTCCATTGTAATGCCAACCAACATTGACCATTCCGTAATTGGCCTCATCGACCCGGCACACGTTACTTTTGTCCACCAGTCCTGGTTTTGGCGCTCAGCGAAATCATTAAAGTTGAAGACCAAGAATTTTGAGCCAACACCAAGGGGATTCAAAATGGTCCGTCACGCGCCATCGACCAATTCAAAGGGTTACAAAGTATTGAAAGGCGATGTGTCCACCGAAATATTTTTTGATATACCCGGAAACAGACTCGAACACATCTCAGTAGGGCAGAAGCACAAAGTGATTTCCATCACCACACTCACACCCATTGATGATCATTCAACTGAGCTCAATCAATTCTTCTACTCTTCCCTCGCAATCACACGATGGCTCTGGTGGCCGTTGAAAGGATTGGGCCGGACTTTTATTGGCCAGGATGTGGGTGTGTTCAATAAGCTGGCGAGGGGGTTGGAGAATGATCCCACCTTAATGCTGGTAGGAGAACCCGATGCCCAGGCACGCTGGTATTACGAATTGAAGAAGCAATGGAAGACTGCCCAGGAGCAGGGAACAGAATTCAAGAATCCCTTACAAGCCGAGACGCTCCAGTGGGTGACTTAAATTGTTGCAAGTTACTGGTTACAGGGCACTTGCATCTGGTAACTTGTATCCTGTAACCTTTCAAATTCTAGTCATCGCCAGCTTGGCAACTGTTTCTCCAATCGCCAGTGAAGAAGTCGCCGCAGGTGACGGCGCATTGCATACATTAATGGCGTACTTCGTTTCAAAAATCATAAAGTCGTCAACGAGTCCTCCTTCACGATCACAGGCCTGGGCCCGAACGCCGGCACCACCTTCCACCAGGTCACCGGATTGTATTTCTGGAATAAGTTTTTGAAGTGCATGCGTGAATGCTCCTTTTGAAAAGGACCTGTACATCTCACCCAGTCCGGTTCTCCAATATTTTTTTGCAACCTTTTGAAAACCGGGCCACGCAAGCGACTCTCCCAGTTCCACAAGGTTGATGTCTGACTTCTTATATCCTTCGCGTTTAAATGCGAGCACAGCGTTCGGTCCTGCTTCGACGCCTCCTTTGGCCATCCGTGTAAAGTGTACGCCGAGGAATGGAAAATTGGGGTCCGGCACAGGATAGATCAGGTTTTTGACCAGGTATTCCTTCTCTTTTCGAAGCTTGTAATATTCTCCACGGAAAGGGATGATTCTCACGTTCAGCGGATCAACCGTCATGGCAGCGACCTTATCTGAGTACAGACCTGCACAATTAACAATCAGTCTAGCTGAATAATTTCCTTTCCCGGTGATCACTTCGTTATCCTTGATGGCGGTCACCTTCTCCGATAAATGAATTTCTGTCCCATGCTTGCGAAGCAGTTGACCATATTTCTCTGCGACGAGTCGGTAGTCTACAATCCCTGTCTGCGGGACAAGAATCCCTTCAAGTCCCGCTACGTAGGGTTCATATTCGTGAAGTTCCTCTTTTGTAAGGCGCCGCAGTCCGGTAAGTCCATTCTGAACACCACGGTCGAAAAGTGTGGTGAGTTGTGGACGTTCCTTTTCTTCGGTGGCGACAACAATTTTTCCGCAGAGTTCAAATGGTATTTTTTCTTCCTCGCAAAATTGAATCAACTGATGATAACCCCGGATGCAATTGGTGGCTTTCAGACTTCCCGGCTTGTAATAGAGTCCGGAGTGTATGACCCCGCTATTGTTTCCTGTTTGATGTCTCGCCAGGTGCGACTCTTTTTCCAGCAATAGAATCTTTGAAGCGGGCCGGGCACGTTGAAGTTGCAGGGCTGTGGCGAGGCCGACGATTCCTCCGCCAATGATGATGCTATCGAACATGAATTGTTTTGTGGTATGCTTACACAAAGAACCGAAAAGCGATCCGCTATTGAAAAAAATTCTGGATTTTCATCAGGCAAGAAATAAGACACCGATCAACTGCCCATCAATGAGCATGAATCTCCCGGATCCGAACATTCAGGTTCTGTTCAACCATCACGAGGTGGTTCTTGGGGATGAGCGTCCACTCAGGACCATCGGTAAGCTTTTCTGAGACTACCAGTACAGCGTGGTCATCATCTTCAGGTGCCTCCAGGCGGGTAATACCATCTTCCACCACATAGCGACTGCCCTCTGAGTGATACATGGTCAGGGGTTCTTCTTTGGGATCGCTCACCCACCGGGTGGCAACGATAAATAGTCCGTTTGTAACTACCATGTTGAGGTATGCGGCCTCTGTGATGCCTGCATCCTTCATGAGTTTCTTGACAAAGCCAAACGTATGCTCAAATGCATCTGCGACCGCATCCGTCGTGATGACTTTGTGATTCTTAAATAGGTAGTTAAGGAGATAGGCAAAAATATGCTCGGAGTCGGTTTGGCCTTTGATCCAGTTGTACAACTCATCAGAGAGAGGTTCTCTGATCTTCCTCTTCACCAATCCAAAGTCTTCAATGCCTCCATTGTGCGCCATCAATATGTTTTTATATTGAAAAGGGTGGCAATTGGATTCAGACACCTCACCAACGCTGGCCGCCCGCACATGCGCCACCATACACTCAACCTTGATTTTTGGTGCGAGGTTGCGAAGGTTGCGATTGCTCCAGGCCGGATTAACTGATACAAAAGTGACTGGTTCGTTAT
>JAYVEZ010000331.1:0-4981 GCA_043773645.1 Cytophagales bacterium | reverse complement strand
CCTCCAATGATACACCCGGGAAAAAAAGGCCGCCAAACTTCTTTGCTTGCTGTTCATCAATCACGAAGAAACCTCCCCAGGGACGGGTACTGTCTTTATCCGAAATGGTGAGCCCGCAACGTTGAATGTAATTCTCAACTGAAGTCAGAACTCCAGGTTTGTCATTGGTTTTGAGTTCAAGATTCATAATTTATTTTACTTTAAAATAGTGTCCCCGGATGCTCTCCGATTTCTGTTTGCAAAAATATTAACAAATATCACCATTCCATTCAACAGGTTTCAAACGGTTGAGATTGCCATGACGAGGGAAAATAAGCTTGCCAGCGAAACATGGTTGAGCAAAAGATTTAACAGAAATTCTTGAGAAATTTCAGGTCGCGTGTCTACGCATTTCTTGTAGTCAAAAACAATCAGATACAACAGGGTGTTCTTGTGAAAATTAATTGCATGGCTTCATTGGAATGATAGCCCGGAAAAGGATACTTTTATCACTACATGGAAACCGCAAACCTCGTTGAATACGCTCCGATCGCCATTATGTTTGTGCTTGCGGCCGGATTTGTAGGGGTCACCATGGTCGCCACGCACTTGCTAGGTCCAAAACGGAACACCGCTACAAAACTGGAGGCATTTGAATGTGGCATCGAATCACAGGGAAACGCCCGGGTGCCCTTCAATATCAAATATTTTTTGGTGGCAATATTATTTGTGCTGTTCGACGTAGAAGTAATCTTCATGTATCCCTGGGCAGTGAATTTCAATGAGTTGGGAATCGCCGGATTTGTGGAGATGATTCTTTTTGTCGTCTCCATGCTGATCGGGTTTTTCTACATTATCAAAAAAGGTGCCCTCACTTGGGAATAATCTCGATCATAAAAGATTAACGGATGAGTACAGCTGCCGGTGCAATACAAATGGCCGACAAACCGGAAGGTTTGGAAGGTGTCGGGTTCTTTGCCACGCAGCTTGAAAAGGTTGTCGGTCTGGCAAGGAAGAACTCGATTTGGCCCTTGCCATTTGCTACCTCTTGTTGTGGAATTGAATTCATGGCAGCGATGGGCGCCCATTATGACCTGGCACGGTTTGGCTCAGAACGCCTGAGTTTCTCCCCCCGCCAGGCCGACCTGTTGATGGTAATGGGAACCATTGCAAAAAAAATGGGGCCCGTGCTCAGACAAGTTTACGAGCAGATGGCCGAACCCCGGTGGGTTTTATCGGTAGGCGCCTGTGCCTCAAGTGGCGGCATTTTCGACACCTATAGTGTGTTGCAAGGCATAGACCGAATCATACCCGTCGATGTCTACGTGCCGGGGTGCCCACCAAGACCTGAGCAAATTATTGATGGCGTCATCAAGATACAGCACCTGGTAGAAACAGAATCACTCCGGAGAAGGGATTCCCCTGAGTATAAAGCGATCCTGAACAGTTACGGAATAGAATAGCATGGATACTGAACTGGAGAAAATTACAACCATCCTGAAAGAAAAGTTTGAAGATGATATTCTTCGCAGCGAGGTGGTGGCCGATTTTCCAACAATCATTTTGAAGAAGGATTCCATTGCCGACGTCATACGGTATCTCTATGATCATCCAGACACTAAATTTCAATTTCTTACAACCCTTTGCGGCATTCATTTTCCGGAACTAAACCAGATCGGGGTTATGTATCAGCTTCACAACTTGGTAAGCAATCAGCGGCTCCGACTGAAAGTATTTTTGCCGATAGATAATCCAGTTGTTCCTACCCTTACCACCGTATTCCCGGCGGCCAATTGGATGGAGCGCGAAACATATGATTTTTATGGTGTGATATTTCAAGGTCATCCCAACCTGAAACGCATTCTCAATGTGGATGAAATGATCATCTTCCCTTTGAGAAAAGAATATCCGCTGGAAGACCAGGTAAGGGAAGACAAAAACGATACTATGTTCGGACGCTGACAGCCATGGAAGAAAGACAAACCGTAAGCGATCAGTACTACCAGGCAGAGGAAAAGCAATATTCTTACCTCAACCTCGGCCCTACGCATCCTGCTACACATGGGATCTTCCAAAATGTTTTGAAAATGGATGGTGAAGTCATTGTCGATGCTGTACCCACCATCGGATACATTCACCGGGCATTTGAAAAATTGGCGGAGCGAAGACCTTTTTATCAAATCACACCCATTACCGACCGCATGAACTACTGTTCGGCACCGATAAACAATATCGGATGGCACATGACAGTGGAAAAACTCCTTGGAATTGAAATCCCCAAGCGGGTACAATACCTGCGGGTAATCATCATGGAACTCGCCCGCATCACCGACCACCTTATTTGCAATGCGGTCATTGGGGTGGATACGGGTGCCTTGACCGGATTCGTGTACATGTTCCAGCAGCGGGAGTCGGTCTATGAAATCTATGAGCAAATTTGTGGGGCCCGCCTCACATCAAACATCGGACGCATCGGAGGCTTTGAAAGGGATTTCAGCCCGAAGGCATGGGAGAAGATCAGCAAATTCCTGAAAGAGTTTCCTGTGGTCCTGAAAGAGTTTGAAAACCTGCTCGTCCGCAACCGGATATTCATGGACCGCGCGATTGGTGTGGGCGGCATCCGTGCTGACAAAGCATTGAGTTATAGTTTTACAGGCCCCAACCTGCGGGCCGCCGGTATTGACTACGACGTACGCGTAGCCAAACCCTATTCATCTTACGAAGATTTCGACTTCATTATTCCAGTGGGTCAAAACGGTGATGTGTACGACCGCTTTATGGTACGACAGGAAGAAATGTGGCAAAGCCTGAGCATCATCCGGCAGGCAATTGAAAAATTACCGGAAGGACCTTTCCATGCTTCGGTACCCGATTTCTACCTTCCGCCAAAAGAAGAAGTGTACCACAACATGGAGGCGCTGATCTATCACTTTAAGATTGTGATGGGGGAGACCGATGTTCCAAAAGGAGAAGTTTATCACAGCGTAGAGGGTGGCAATGGCGAGCTGGGATTCTATCTGATCAGCGATGGGGGCAGGACTCCTTTTAGGCTGCATTTCAGGAGGCCATGCTTTATTTATTACCAGGCCTATCCGGAAATGATCAAAGGCTCGATGCTTTCGGACGCCATCTTAACATTGAGTAGCATGAATGTTATTGCCGGTGAACTAGACGCATAAATTTGTTGTGAATATTTTTATTGAATCCAGAAGAGTTACCCATGCCTGAGATAAGATTTTCCGATGCGACGATGACCCTGGTGAATAAAATCATCAGCCGATATCCTGACGGAAAACAAAAATCCGCTTTGCTTCCCATGTTGCATCTCGCGCAAGCCGAATTCGAAGGTTGGCTGAGCGTGCCGACGATGGATTACGTAGCCTCATTGCTGAAGATTCAGCCCATCGAAGTGTATGAGGTGGCGTCATTCTATTCCATGTACAACCTGAAGCCAGTGGGCAATTGCCTGCTGGAGGTTTGCCAGACGGGCCCGTGCTGGTTGAGGGGTTCAGACGATATCGTTCAGCACCTGGAAAAAAAGCTGAATATCAAAGTGGGGGAGACCACCACGGATGGAATGTTCACACTAAAAACTGTAGAATGTCTGGGATCGTGTGATACCGCACCGATGTTGCAATGTGGCGCCACCTACCATGAAAATCTGACCACTGAAAGCGTGGACAACCTATTGGATAAGTTAAAAGCAGTCAAAGAAAGAAGTTCCTACATGCGATGAATCAGATAAAGAATGGGTAAGAAATTCTTATTGGGAAATATCAACGTACCTGGCATCCGTGCATTCGATGTATACCGAAAGCATGGCGGCTATGATGCTGTGGAAAAAGCCTTGAAGACCCAGACCCGTGAGCAGGTGATTGAAGAGGTGAAGTTCTCCGGACTCCGGGGGCGCGGTGGTGCCGGCTTCCCTTCCGGAATGAAGTGGAGTTTCCTTGATCAGAAGTCGGATAAGCCGCGATATCTTGTCTGCAACGCCGACGAGAGCGAACCGGGCACCTTCAAAGACCGGTTCCTTATGGAAAAATTACCCCACCTTCTTATTGAAGGGATGATCATCTCGAGCTATGCCCTGGGCGCCAAAGCCTCATACATCTATATCCGGGGTGAATACATGTATGTCCTTCGAATCCTCGAGAAAGCCATCGATGAGGCCTATGCCGCAGGGTACTTAGGAAAGAATATACTGGGAACAGATTTCTCCCATGATCTTTATGTGCACCCGGGTGCAGGGGCTTACATCTGCGGTGAAGAGACTGCCTTGCTTGAATCCCTTGAAGGCAAACGGGGACTCCCAAGATTGAAGCCTCCCTTTCCCGCGATCGCCGGTTTGTATGCGTGCCCAACCGTAGTCAACAATGTCGAGACGATTGCTTCGGTTCCTTCGATTGTCAACATCAGCGCCGACCTCTACAATGATATTGGGATCGGCAAGAGCACAGGAACAAAATTAATCTCTGCCAGCGGGCATATCAATAAACCCGGAGTGTATGAAATCGAGTTAGGGTTGCCGGTGGAAGAGTTTATTTATTCAGATGAATACTGTGGAGGTATCTGGAAAGGACGAAGCCTCAAGGCCGTGGTGGCGGGTGGTTCCTCGGTACCCATTCTCCCTGCTAACCTGATTCTCAAGACTGCCAAAGGAGAGCCTCGCTTGATGACGTATGAGTCATTGTCGGACGGTGGCTTTGTCAGCGGCACGATGCTGGGATCGGGAGGATTCATTGTCATGGATGAAACCACTTGCATCGTCAGGAACCTCTGGACCTTTGCACGATTTTATCATCATGAATCGTGTGGACAATGCAGCCCATGCCGCGAAGGTACCGGGTGGATGGAAAAGGTATTGCACCGCATTGAACACGGTCACGGTCACATGAAGGATGTTGATCTGCTGGTGGACATTGCCAAAAAAATTGAAGGGAATACCATTTGCCCGCTGGGGGATGCAGCTGCCTGGCCGGTGGCAAGCGCCATACGACATTTC
>JAYVEZ010000330.1:0-2005 GCA_043773645.1 Cytophagales bacterium | reverse complement strand
CATGATCACCTCATCTGCACAGATTGCCACAAGGTGGTGGAGTTTTGTGATCCACGCATCCAGACCATCCAAAATACGGTGGAGGAACTCCTCCAGTTTGAAGTTGTCCACCACTCATTAATTTTGTACGCCAGTTGCACCAAAATCCATTGTGAAAACCGCAAACCATGAATTTTGCACAAGAAATAAAATCGAACACCCTGATTCTCCGGATATCCGGTGATCTGATCGGTGAAGACAGTGGTACCCGCCTCGTAGAGGCCGTGAATGAAGCGGTCAGTCACAAAGTGATGACGTGCATCATTGATATCTCCGAGCTCCGGTACATCAATAGCAGTGGCATTGGTGTGCTGATTACAATTCTCACCAAGTTCAGAAACAAGGGAGGTGAGGTTTATTTAATGAAGCCGTCTGAAAGCGTGAAGAAGCTTCTGGTCATCACCAAGTTGAATGCGATCTTTCACATTGTGCTGACAGAGGAAGAGGCATTGCAACACGCCAAAAAATAGTTATCAAATATTCTAGACCTACTGTCAATAATGAAAGTGGATGTTTTGCTGGGCCTCCAATGGGGGGATGAAGGAAAGGGAAAGATTGTGGACGTGCTCGCGCCCCGGTATGATGTCGTGGCACGGTTTCAGGGCGGGCCCAACGCCGGTCATACCCTTGAGTTTGATGGTATTAAACATGTATTACATCAGATTCCTTCCGGAATTTTCCGGGCCAAAACAAGGAATGTTATTGGGAATGGCGTTGTCCTGGATCCCATCGTTTTCAAGGCTGAGATAGAAAAGCTGCAGAAGTACAACCTCAACGTGATGGCCAACTTATTTATCTCAAAGAAAGCCACGTTGATTATTCCAACCCACAGGCTCCTCGACCAGGCGCAGGAAAAAGCAAAAGGCGAAAATAAGATTGGTTCCACATTAAAAGGGATTGGTCCTTCCTATCAGGATAAAATCGGGCGCCAGGGCTTGCGGGTGGGAGATGTGTTGTCTCCCAAGTTTTATGAGAAGCTTAAGAAGCTGGCTGACCTTCATTTGGAAATACTCAAGGGTCATGATCTGGTGTTTGATTGGAGTGAATTGGAGGATCAGTTTCTGCAAGCCGTTGAGTTCTTGAAGGAGTTCAAACTTATTGACAGTGAATATTTTCTTAACCAGGAATTGAAAGCAGGGTCAAGAGTTTTGGCAGAAGGCGCTCAGGGCTCATTGCTGGATATTGATTTTGGAAGCTATCCTTTTGTGACAAGTTCGAGCACCGTGAGTGCGGGGGCATGTACCGGTCTGGGGGTAGCACCGTGTCATATCGGTGAAGTTTATGGAATTTTTAAGGCCTATAGTACCCGGGTTGGAAGTGGGCCTTTTCCCACGGAGTTGATCAATGAAGAGGGCGAAGCCATGCGCAAGCAAGGGAATGAATTTGGTTCAACTACCGGCAGACCGCGCCGCTGTGGCTGGATTGACTTGCCTTCGCTGAAGTATTCGATTATGATCAATGGGGTATCGCAATTGTTGATGATGAAGGCGGATGTGTTGAGTATTTTTTCACGCATCAAGATTTGCACGCATTACAAATTGAGCGATGGCACAATCACCGATCAGGTTCCTTACGAACAGATCCACGAGAATATTACCCCTATTTATGAGGAGGTAAAAGGCTGGAATTGTGACCTGAAAGGCCTTGCCGAGAAGGAATTGCCAATAGAATTGCAGAATTATATCAATTTTTTGGAGACCACCCTTGGGGTGCCTATCTCCTTGATTTCCACGGGTCCTGATCGGACAGAAACCATCCATCGGATCAAGAAGACCGCCTAGTTGTAAAAAATCTTGCAAATCGTGGTTTGCGTATCAGGTTTCACCTGTTATCTTTGCAGTCCGTTTTGCAAGGATGGGCTAAAACGGGGGGATTTGGGGTGTTGGTGATGGAAGGAGAGAGTCGCAGGTGGTGACTTCGTTATGGAATCTGGGTTGAGCAGCCGTGAGGCGAAAAGTAAGGTGGG
>JAYVEZ010000329.1:0-5437 GCA_043773645.1 Cytophagales bacterium | reverse complement strand
GGTGTAGTACCCACAGGTGCTGGAGCTACCAGCACGGTGAACCAGGCCCGTTTCTACAACTCCAACATTGGTAACGTGTTTGTGCTTAAGAACTATCAGGCGGGTAACTCCTATACCATGACAGCAAAATTGGTGAAGACAACACAGCATGGTTTCGGTGGAATGATTGGTTACACCTATGGTATGGCCCGTGACATTCAATCCGTGGGAAGTACGGTACAGGCAAACATCCCAACAGCTTTTGGTCAGAACTACCTCGGGCTTTCCTATGCAGACAATGACTTGCGTCACAAAATAGTTGGTTATGTAAATTACCGCAAAGAGTACGGTGGTGAATTTGGTGGTGCCTCCATGGTTACCCTTGGCTTGTCGGCCACGAGTGGGGCTAAGTACTCATACGTGTATGGTGCCGATATGAACGGTGACGGTCAAACCAATGACCTTATCTATGTTCCCAAGAACGCATCAACAGAGGTCAATTTTGTGCCACTTACGGTCGGATCCGTCGCAGCTGGAAACCTGCAGACATTCAGTCCTGCCGAGCAAGCTGCTGCGTTTGATGCATACATTGACAAGAACCCTTATCTGAGTACACGCCGTGGTCAATACGCAGAAAGAAATGGTGGTTATGCACCTTGGCTCACTCGCTTTGATATTTCTTTCATTCAGGAAATGTACATCAAGACGGGTGCAAAAGGTTCTAAGAACACCCTCCAGCTTCGCCTCGATATCCTGAACGTGGGCAACCTGCTTAACAACCATGCGGGTGTGGGCTATCTGAGCACAACCACAAACCCGATCACAGCCACTGTCGGAACTGGCACAGGGGTGTTGCCAACCTACAAGTTGGCTACACAGGTAATCAATGGTTCAACTGTATTGATCCAGGATTCATTTGTGAAGGCCATTACGCTGGATAACGTGTGGCAGGCACAAATTGGTTTACGGTACATCTTTAATTAATTCTTAAAACACTTTTGAAAAAGAAGCATCCGGCCGCCGGGTGCTTCTTTTTTTTATGCCAATATGAAAAAAATATACACGGTCCTGCTGCTTTGCTTCTGTGTGGTGGCCTCCTACGGACAATCCCTGCGGGAGCGACTGAATAGCGGTGGACAATATAATGTCGCATTGATCAGCGGCCACCGTGGAGGATTCTATGACTCCTTGCCGGAGAACTCAATCGCTGCAATGGATTATACCATTTCGCAGAGTATTGATCTGGGGATGGTTGAATTCGACCTCAGAAAGACAAAAGACGGAACCCTTTTCCTCATGCATGATGAATTGGTGGACCGAACAACCAACGGACATGGTAAGATTTCTGAGTTATCGGATGCCTATGTAAAGTCGCTTTTCTTGAAAAACAGCTTAGGCAACCTGACCTCGGAGCGAATACCCACATGGGAAGCCTTCTTAACTTTCGCCAGCGCCAAAAGTGTCCTGCTTATGCTTGATGTAAAAGCCGATGTCTGGAAGGAAGCCATCGGTGGGCTGAGGGATCATCACCTTGTAGAGCGGAGTGTTGTCCTGACTTTTAATCCGGTGGATGCAAGGCGGGTACATGAACTATGTCCGGAGATTTACATTTCATGTCTGGTCACAAACGAGACTCAGTGGGAAGCAATTCAAAGACTGTCTATCCCTAGTGACAAACTGATTGCCTACGTAAATGATCAGGTGAGCAATGATCTCATTCTTAAGTTAAAGAATTTGCATATTCCGATGATGATGGATGTAAGTGAACACACCAAAAATGGCGGCCGACTGTTGGAGGGGGAATCCTATCGGTCTCTTTTGGTCAAGTTGAGGTCAGGTATTCTGATTACCGACTTTCCGGCTGCGGTATCCTTGGAGTCCATTCCGCATTAGTTCGAAGGGTAGGGGCCAAAGGTTTTAATGACTTGGGGATTCACAGCGGTATCATCCAAAATATGCACGTAGAATTCGTCCCCTCCCGGAGAAACGCGGATCACAATATGGCCATGTTTGCTTCTGTAATTTTCTTCGAGCCACCGGCCGTAGGTAGCAATTGTTTCTTCATGGATATAGGTCGCAAAGATGTCCCTTTTGCCAGGATACGTGTACGGTGATATGATGCGGTGAAGCACCTCTTCCCCAGGATGGTTGGAACTCCAGGATTGTTGCACGATCACCTGTGGCGCCAGGGCCTTCATAAACGCCTCGTTGGATGCATCCCGAACGCCGTGATGATTGAGGGTAAGCGCTTCTATTTTCCCCACAACACGTGCCACCGGTGTCTCCATGTCAAACCAGACCGGCAGACCGAATCCCTGGAGGCCCGTCATGTCTCCTCCGATGAAGTAATCAAACCTACCATAGCTGACTTTTAACGCGATGCTTAGCGGGTTTTCGTTGTATTCAGACAGGGGTATTGAAGGGGGCATCAGGTTCGCGAATGAAGTCCCTGTGCCTAGCCAAAGATCTCCATTGGACTTTATATTCTGTACGAAAAAGGTCGGATACTTCGCTGGGTTGATTTTCAATCGAATTTGCGTCTTGCTTCCGGGCGCCAAAGCTGATGCGAGCAGGATCTTTTTGGCCACTTGTGAATTCACGAATTTTAAATAATTTTCGAATGACTCTTTGTCAAACACGTTTGCTTTTAGATCGACAGGGTAATTGTAAAGTGGGTAGTCCCGGTCGATGAGTTGGTGAATGGGTAAATATTCGTTGACCTCACTGATGCCAGAAAGGTAATAATCACCATGGGTTGAAAGTTTTGATTGTGGTGTGACGCTGCCGTAGTGATCGGAGTGAAAATGCGAGATGATGGCATAATCGATGCTGGAAATTGAAGGGAGTACTCCCTTAGCATAACGGGCGATGCCCCTGCCGGCGCTGATGGAATCGTGCGGCAGGTGTGGCGATATTTTTAACGGGTTGGGAGTTCCCATCCTGGCCTTTCTATCTACTTCTCCTGCATCAAACAAGAGCGTGGTGCCATCCGGAAAAATAAACAGGGTCGCATTTCCGGAACCTGTGCTGATGTGATGAATGTCAAGGTAGCCTTCTTGCCAACCTGGCAGAATAGATTGAGCTTGTGAGAAGCTCGTTACAACGGTAAAGAATATGGTAAGTCCTTTCATGATCTCGCGTAGAATAATGGTGCGTCGAAAACCTGACTCAATATCGTAGAAAGGGTGACGCTAACCCAGCATAAAGTTTGATTCGATGTTGAGTCTGAGGGCTGGAGTCTTTTTGTTTCTACCTGCTTTTGCGTACTTTCAATTCATGGCAAGACGGGTTTCGCTTCCAATTTTGATTGCCCTGGCTTTGCTGCTGGCAGATTGTTCTCAAAAGGCTGGCCCGAAAGAATTTACGAAGGAACCTACAGTCCAGATTGACCTGGAGCAAATCCGGGAGCGGGGTTTTCTCCAGGCGATTGTTGACAATAATTCGATCAGCTATTTCATTTATCGGGGCCAGCCCATGGGGTATGAATATGAGCTGCTTCAAAGCCTTACCCGCCATCTGAAAATCAAGTTAAAGATAAAGGTTATCAGCGGTATTGATCAGTCAATTGATTTGCTCAACAAGGGCGAGGGTGACCTGATCGCGTTCCCCTTGACGATCACCCAGGATCGCAACGACTACCTTTCTTTCACCGACCCGCAGTTCAATACCTGTCAGGTCTTGGTGCAAAAAAAGCCTGCCAATTGGCGCCGGATGCCTCCGACGCGCGTGGAAAGGAGCCTGGTGAGAAGTCCGGTCGATTTGATTGGCAAGCAAGTACACGTGTTGAATGAATCCTCTTTCAAATACCGCCTGGAAAATCTTTCGCAGGAAATTGGAGGTCAAATCATCATTCACGAAGACAGTGCAAGTGCTGAAACGGAATCGCTCATCCAGAAAGTTGCCATGGGTGAAATTCAGTATACCGTCACAGATCAAACCATTGGCATGGTTAATGCCATCTACTATCCCAACCTGGACATTGGTACCGTGCTGAGTTTGCCACAACAGATTGCCTGGGCCGTGAGGAAAAATTCACCTTCCCTTTTGGTGGCCGTAAATGAATGGTTAAGCGAACTAAAACGAACGGGGCGATTCACGGCACTTTATAATAAATATTTTAACAACCCCCGGTCATCTCAAATCCGGATCACCAGCGATTATTCATCATTGGCGGGCAACAAGCTTTCGCCCTATGACGATGAGATTAAGCGGGAGGCCAAATCACTGGGTTGGGACTGGCGCTTGCTCGCATCGGTCATTTATCAGGAATCAAATTTTCAACCGGACGCTGAGTCATGGGCAGGGGCGGTGGGTTTGATGCAACTGATGCCCGCCACGGCCGAGGAGTTTGGCGCCGTCGACCGCACCAATCCTCACCAGAGCCTGAAAGCAGGTACGCGGTATCTTAAGTACCTGGATCAACTTTGGGGTAAGTACGTCCATGACAAGAATGAGAGGCTTAAGTTTGTGCTCGCCTCTTACAATGCCGGGCTATCGCACATCATTGATGCCAGAAACCTGGCGAAAAAGTATGGCAAAAATCCTGCACGATGGGATGATGTCGAGTCATTTCTGAAACAAAAATCCAATCCTAAATTCTATCAGGATGCTGTCGTCATGGCAGGCTATTGCAAATGTGAGGAGCCCGTGAATTATGTGAGGGATATCCTGAACCGGTTTGAAGAATACAAAATTCTTATTGAAGAGGTTTAAGCTGACTGACGATTTGTTTAAAATCCAGTGACTGCCACACGGTTTCAATGGATGGGGTTCTCATCACCTTTTCCATAATTTCCTTTTGCTGCTGACCTATTCTGAGGGCATCAGCATAGGGCATGTTATCATAAAAGGTGACCATGGAATAAAGGGGAATCCACTTCTCAGGGAAGAGTTCATGGAGCTTGGCCTCGATTTTTTTCTGCAAAAGAAAATCCGGGTCTCCCACAAGGTCTCTCATTTCGATAAAATTGTCGAGTGCCAGGGTGGCGATGGCATCTGCATTCGGCTTTCTGAGTTGCTGAAATACAGGCAGAATAGCTTCCCAATCGTCATGGTGGTTGTTGAGCAGGTCATTCAACACCCGGCAGTCTTCAAAGCCGGCATTCATACCTTGACCGTAAAATGGAACAATGCCATGGGCCGCATCGCCAATAAGCAAGGTGTGATTCTTATACCACGGAGAGCAGCGAACGGTAACAAGCGAAGACGTAGGATTATCGCGAAAATCCTCAGCCAGCGTTGGCATCAATTTGATTGCATCCGGGAAATTGGCCTCGAAGAAGGAGTGAATTTTTTCCGGCGATGACAGTTTATGGAAAGATGGGTTGCCTTCGAAGGGAAAAAACAATGTGCAGGTGAAGCTTGCATCGGGATTGGGGAGTGCGATCAACATGTAGCTTTCGCGCGGCCAAATGTGGAGTGCTTCCTTTTCCATGAGAAAAGAACCATCGTCCGCAGA
>JAYVEZ010000328.1:0-3323 GCA_043773645.1 Cytophagales bacterium | reverse complement strand
CCCTCGATGCCCAGTAGCTTGACCAAACCTGGGCTGCATTGAAGGTGCGACGAGGGGTTAATCTCGAGAGAATATTGAGTTGATCCTGAAACGGGGAGGCCATTCTTTCAAAAGTACGCGCACTTCAGGAATTGTCTTTATCTTTCAGTAATAATATCTCCTCAGGAATTGGATGAAAAGAATTGTACTGCTGATAATGGCCTGTGTATGGCTGGAGGCTCATGGCCAAATCGCTCACCTCTCCCCCAAGGCCGAAATATCCATTATCACTTGCGGGCCATGGCAGGGTGAACTCTACTCAGCTTTTGGTCATAGTGCCGTTCGCGTATATGACCCGGAAAATCGATTGGATGACGCTTACAACTATGGGGTATTCGATTTCAATCAGCCTAATTTCTATCTGAATTATACCCGAGGCCTGCTGTATTTCAAACTCGGTGTTTACTCCTATCCCGACTTTCGTGATTTCTATATTTATTATAACCGTGCGGTTACTGAACAAGTATTAGACTTGTCGCCCGGGCAAAAGCAGGCAATCTATAGCTACCTCGAATGGAACGCCAAGCCTGAAAACGAAACATACCGCTACGATTACTTCTATAATAATTGTTCTAGTCGTATCCGGGATGTCTTTGCGGAAGTGTTGGGAGATACCATTCAATTTGATGGATCGTACATCACCACCACCTATACCATCCGACAACTCACCGACCTCTACCTGAAACAACAGCCTTGGGGTGATTTAGGCATTGACATTTGTCTGGGATTGCCCATGGATAAGTTGGCAACTCCGTATGAGTACATGTTCTTGCCAGATTACCTCGAATATGGTTTTGATCATGCCCTCCTCCGCGACAATGCAGGCACCAAGTCTGTCATCAAATTCAAGCAACAGGTATATGTACCCCGACCGACAAAAATTCCCACCAGCACGGTCCACCCTTGGTATGCCATGGGCGGATTCCTTCTTCTTACCCTCGCTTTGTCGGCTTATGATCTCAGGAGAAAAAAACTTTCAAAGTGGTTTGATCTTGTTGTGTTTGGGCTGGTCGGCCTCACAGGGGTCTTGTTGTTCATATTATGGACTGCCACCGATCACCAGGCTGCAGCCAAAAACTTTAACCTGTTGTGGGCCTTGCCAACACACCTGGTGGTACTCGTTATCTATCGGCAAAAATCAAGCTCCCTTCTGAAAAAATACTTTCTGGGGGTTGGTGTATTGAGCACATTGCTGTTGCTCTTCTGGTTTATTCTGCCACAACAACTGCACATCTTCCTGATTCCTTTTGTTGCTGCGTTGATGTGCCGGGCCTTCGTTATTTCGCGGCTGCTGTAGTCACCAAATAACTGTTTGTTTTTCGTTTGTGGGTCACTTCCTTTACGTCAAAACTCATTTCCATGCCGGAGAAACGAAAATTTGGTTTTGAAACACGGATGCTTCATGCCGGGCACATTCCTGATTCTTATTCAGGTGCCAGAGCTGTCCCCATTTACCAGACTGCCGGGTATGTATTCGACAGTCCTGAATATGCGGCGTCACTCTTTGAGTTGAAGCAATACGGCAACATTTACACCCGCATCAGCAATCCCACAACGGCCGTCTTTGAAGAGCGAATTGCCTCATTGGAAGGAGGCACCGGAGCCCTCGCAACGGCCAGCGGCCAGGCAGCCCAACTCATCACCATGATGACATTGATGAATCCGGGGGATGAGTTTGTGGCTTCATCGCATTTGTATGGGGGTACTTACACCCAGTTCGAGCACACATTCAAGAAACTTTCTATCAAGGTCCATTTTGTCGATCCTTCCGACATCAAGAACTGGGAGAAAGCCATCACCTCCAAGACACGGGTGCTGTATGGCGAAACGATTGGAAATCCGCAGGGAAGCGTGTTTGATTTTGAAGGTGTCTCCGCGTTGGCAAAAGCCAATGGAATCCCATTGGTCATTGACAATACACTCGCGTCACCTTATTTGTGTCGGCCCCTGGAGTGGGGAGCCGACATTGTACTCCACTCTGCCACAAAATTTATTAACGGCCACGGCACTTCCATCGCCGGTGTCATCATCGACTCTGGAAAATTTGATTTTAGCAATTACCCGGCCATTTCGTCGCCTTCCATACCGTACCACAACCTCAATTTTTACGAGACCTTTGGCCATTATGGATTCCTGATGAAGGCTCGATGTGAAACTTTGCGCGACACTGGCGCCACCATCTCCCCTTTTGATTCATTCCTTCTAATCCAGGGGCTGGAATCTCTTTCTGTTCGAATGGATCGCCACGTACAAAATGCATTGGGCGTCGCCAATTTCCTGAAAAATCATCCGATGGTGGAGTGGGTAAACTTTGCCGGACTTCCTCACCATGTACACTACGACAGGGCCAAAAAGTATTTGCCAAAAGGCGCAGGATCTGTGTTTGCATTTGGCATCAAAGCCATCAACAACAACCCGCGCGAAACAGGTAAGAAGTTTCTGGAAAACCTGGAATTGTTTTCCCATGTAGCCAACTTGGGTGATTGCAAGAGCCTGGTGATCCATCCGGCCTCCACGACGCATCAACAACTCTCCGACGAAGAACTCAAGCGCGCAAACATCAAACCTGAACTCATTCGACTTTCTGTAGGATTAGAAACCATTGACGATTTATTATGGGACTTGGAACAAGCCTTTCATGCGATATCTCGATGAACACGCGCCTCAGCGCTGACGAGATACGCAAATACCAAAATTCAGAGTTGATCCGGAAAATCCTTCACGGAGCCAGGACCATTGCAATTGTTGGCCTTTCCGATAAGAAAGAACGCGCCAGCAATTTTGTGGGATCGTATCTGAAGTCGGAAGGATATACGGTGATTCCCGTCAATCCGCTGAAGCATGAGATATTGGGAGAGAAGTGCTACCCGGATTTAGCTTCTATTCCCGTTCCCATCGATGTAGTCGACATCTTCCGAAGACCTGATGAGATTGTGAATATTGTGCAACAGGCCATTGCGATCAAAGCCAAGGCCATCTGGATGCAGCTCGGTCTTGTCAATCGGGAAGCAGCTGATCTGGCAATAAAAAATGGTATCAATGTGGTGATGGACCGATGCATTAAAATGGAGCATGGTCGCTACAATGGTCACCTTCATTGGGCGGGGATGAATACGGAGATTATTACGGCGAAGAAGGTCAGTCGATTTATTTGAAAGCGGAAGAAAACTTAGCCACCGATTACACGGATTTACACAGATTTAATCTGTGATAATCCGTGTAATCTGTGGCTAAAAAATTCAAATATGTATGGGCCTATTCGCTGTAGCTGCCAAACATGCCTC
>JAYVEZ010000327.1:0-2086 GCA_043773645.1 Cytophagales bacterium | reverse complement strand
GCGAGGGTTGTGGCGAGTAGGATGAGCGCTGTGGTAAGAATTTTCTTGTTCATTGGTGATTGAATTTCATAGTAAGGGGTAAAAGGTAAGAGGTGAAAGGTAAGAGGTGAAAGGTAAGAGGTAAAAGGTAAGAGGCCTGCCCGCCGAAGCGTCTCGCGTAGGCGGGTGGAGCGCACTCTTAGATCGTTATCGTTTACTATTCATGAGTTCCTCAATCTCTTCGGCTTCGATAGGAATGTTTTTGGTGAGGTCGTTGACTCCCTTCTTCAGGATGATGACATTGTTTTCCAGCCTCACACCAAAACCTTCTTCCTTTATATAAATACCAGGCTCGACGGTCCAAAGGGAACCAACCGCCATGTGGGCATGCATATCTCCCACATCGTGCACATCGAGTCCGAGCATGTGCGACGTGCCATGATAGAAATATTTCCGAAAAGCTTCTTGTCCAGGCTTTTGGTTTTTAACATCCGTCTTACTGATCAATTTTAGATTCATGATTTCCCGCTCCATGATTTTTTCAACCTCACGGTGGTAATCAAAGTACACCATTTTGGCATCCATCAGCTTGATGGCGGCCTGATGAACGCGCAACACGGCATTGTACACTTCCTTCTGCCGTTTGCTGAATCTGCCATTCACGGGAATGGTGCGGGTGAGGTCTGCATTGTAGTTGCCATACTCCGCACCAACATCCAGCAAAAGAAGGTCCTTGTCCTTGCACACCCGGCTGTTCTCGATATAGTGCAGCACCACATTATTCTTGCCGGATGCTATAATGGGACTGTATGCATGACCTCTTGAACCATTCCTTACAAACTCATGGATGTATTCCGCTTCCACTTCATTTTCGAAAACTCCTGGCTTTACAAATTTCATCACCCTTCTGAAACCCTTTTCGGTGATATCAACCGCTTTCTGAATCAAGGCGATTTCAGATGGCTGCTTGACCACCCGCAGCCTTGCCATGATGGGCGCAATGCGTTGGTAATTGTGCAATGGGTATTTCGATTTACACCATTCTACAAACCGGGCGTCTCGGGTTTGGACCACCACATCAGAACGGTAATGTTCATTGGTGTTAAGGTGTACGTGCTCCACGCCGCCCATCGCCATCATGTGATGAAACCACTTATGGAAATCCGAAAGCCAAAGCACCGTTTCGATCCCGGAAACTTTCCGCGCCTCCTCCCGGGTAAGTTTATGTCCCTCCCATTTTTCCAGGTGTTCGCTGGGCTCCCGGAGAAACAGCACTTCACGGTATTTCTGTTCGGGAAATTCTGGACAAATGATCAGCATACTCTCCTCCTGGTTCACCCCGGTGAGATAAAACAAGTCGCTGTTTTGCTTAAAAGGAAGGGTGCCGTCTGCAGTAGTCGGCATAATGTCGTTGGAGTTGAAAACCGCCAGCGAGGATGGCTTCAATGCTTTTACGAGTCGTTTGCGGTTGGTGATAAAAAGATCGTTGGCAATGGGTGCGTATCTCATGGGGAATAGTTAATTTTCAAGACACGCAATTTAAATAAAACTCTATGAAGATGGTTACAGGTTGCAGGTTGCCAGTTACTGGTTGGAAGACCCGAAATATGAAGTTTTCCTTAGTTATTTCGATCCTTCTCCTGATCTGCCAAGTGGGTATGTTTCAAAAGACACTTGGTCAGCCAAAATATCAGCCTTCTCCAGAAAACCTGAAGTCCCGCGAATGGTTTCAGGATGCGCGGTTTGGGTTGTTCATTCACTGGGGCGTTTACAGCGTTCTTGGCGATGGCGAATGGGTGATGAACAATCAGCGGATACCCATCAAGGCCTACGAAAAATTGCCCGCTTTTTTCAACCCCACGCAATTTGATCCAAAAGAATGGGTGCAGATGGCAAAGGACGCAGGCATGAAATACATCACCATCACGAGCAAACACCACGACGGCTTCGCCATGTTTGATTCCAAAACCTCCGACTATAATATCGTGAAGAAGACACCTTATGGAAAGGATGTGCTAAAGATGCTGGCTGATGAGTGTCAAAAACAAGGAATCAAATTATTCTTCTATCATTCCCAGCTCGACTGGCACAGTCCGGATTACTTTCC
>JAYVEZ010000326.1:0-5438 GCA_043773645.1 Cytophagales bacterium | reverse complement strand
GAACTCTATCTCCTTAACGCCCGGAAGATTAAGATTCTTCGGCACATCTTTGTCATACACAATTACAATTCGCTTTTTCAATGTGCGGGCGTAGCTAATCTCATCTTTCACTGCCTTTGAAAGGCTCTTCGTCGAGAAAACTATAAACAGATTGGCCTCAACAATTCGTTGCTTGGTAACCTGTTTAAGTAGATTCGAACCAATTCTATCAGGGAGGGAGACATGAAGACCATAGAGTGCGCCAAGCGTCTGCATTCTAAAGGCAAGGCTTTGCTCTTGTGGTTCAGAGGGATTATATGAAATAAATATTTTATGCACAGACAAACTTAACAATTTCCTTTTTAAAAAGTTCTCTCATCCGACCTCGGTAGAATTACTTCATCTTGCGATTTTCCTGACTAAATTCAATAATGCTTTCCTGATGCCCAATTTAAATAATGCTACATAGCCATCCATCATACATCCTTCGTATGCACCATGGCTGCTGGGAGGGCAATGCCCCAAGGGGCCAATAGGCCAAATAAATCATATAAGACAGCCAGTATAAACTAAATTCCCAACAGAATCCTTTTTGAACTATTATTGAGAAAATGAGTCTTATTACATCCATTGGCACAGCCACACCACCCCACCGGTTGAACCAGACCACGATCGCTGGCTTCATGTCCAAGGCCATGAAACTGGGTGAAGATGACGCGCGCAAACTGCGCGTTTTGTTCAGGGCCAGTGGCATTGAAACCCGCCACTCCGTGTTGGACGATTATGGAAAAACAGAGGGCTTCCAGTTTTATGAAAACAGCCCTGATATGGAGCCTTTCCCCTCCACCAAACGCCGGCTGGAATTATACCATCGCCATGCATTGGCGCTCAGCCTGGAGGCGGTGTTGAGATGCTTGTCGCCGCTGACTGATTTTCGCAAAGACTCCATCACACACCTTATCGTGGTGAGTTGTACAGGCATGTACGCTCCGGGACTTGATATTGACCTGGTAAAGGCCCTTGGGCTCAGCCTCCATGTGCAGCGGACCAGCATCAATTTTATGGGATGCTATGCGGCATTCAATGCTTTGAAAATCGCCGAAGCCGTTTGTTCTTCTCAGCCGGAATCCAGGGCATTGGTAGTCTGCATCGAGCTGTGCACGATTCACTTCCAGAAAGAAAATACGGAAGACAATATGTTGGCCAACGCATTGTTTGCCGACGGCGCCGCCGCTGTATTGGTAGAACCTGTCGCCCGGCCAGGATTAAATTTACAATTGGAAAGTTTCCACGGTGAGCTTGCCATCGAAGGTGAACATGACATGACC
Organism: Cytophagales bacterium; assembly: GCA_043773645.1. Lineage (GTDB taxonomy): Bacteria > Bacteroidota > Bacteroidia > Cytophagales > Cyclobacteriaceae > ELB16-189. Next base: position 4,131 of record JAYVEZ010000326.1, on the reverse strand, counting down.
TGGACGGTGGGTGATTTCGGTTTTGAAATGCGGTTGTCATCCTATGTGCCCGAGGTGGTGCGCAGCGGAATCAAAAGCCTTACCCGATCCTTGTTGTCAAAAATCCAGACGGATCTATCAAGCATAGCATACTTTGCCATTCATCCGGGAGGTAAGAAGATCCTCGAGGCCATTGAAAATGAGCTGGGGGTCACCAAAGAACAAAATCGATGCGCCTATGAAGTGCTGAGGAATAACGGCAATATGTCTTCCCCGACGGTACTCTTCGTGATACAAGAACTCTTCAATACCTTGACCCTTTCCGACGATGGAAAACGGATCCTCAGTTTCGCCTTTGGCCCCGGGCTCACCTTGGAAAGTATGGTGTTGAGGATTGAAAATAAACTTTAGTGTGGGGTTCATGGTTTTGAAATATTTATGGCATCAAGATTTGCGCAACGGTCCGATGAGATTGAAATCATGGATGATCTTCAATGCCATGGTGAGGTAGTTCACCAGACATTGAGGGAATTGGAATTCATCAACCGATGGCTGGGAGGTAACGCAGTGACGCTGGACGGTGTCCGGCAACTTATTAAAAATCAGGAAGGCAGATCACTCACCATTGCAGACCTGGGATGTGGCAGTGGCGATATGCTGAAATTGCTGGCTGAATGGGGAAGAAAAAACAACCTTATTTTGAAGCTTACCGGAATTGACGCCAACCCTCACATCATTGATTTTGCCAGGAACCACTGCAAGGACTATCCGGAGATTTCATTTGAAACCCTGGATATTTTCTCCGTTGAATTTCAGAAACGAACCTATGACATTGTGATGGGAACCTTGTTCTATCATCACTTTCAAAACGACGCACTCATTGATTTTTTTTCAAAGCTCAAAAAACAAATACAAGTTGGTCTGGTGATAAATGATATTCACCGTCATGGGTTGGCATTTTACTCCATCAGAATCCTTACCAAAATGTTTTCCAAATCCGCCATGGTCAAAGTTGATGCCCCTTTGTCCGTGTTGAGGGCTTTTACCCGGGAAGAATTAAGAACCATTCTTGTCAAAGCAGGTGTCGAACCATTTCAGCTCAGGTGGAAGTGGGCTTTCCGGTGGCAAGTGGTTTATCGGCAATCCTGAGAATCATCTTTGGCACAGTTTTTCGTAATTTTGAGCTGGTTCAACAAATCAATCATGAAAACTCAGCTCTTCGCATTGTCAATCGTTTTGGTCCTCGCAGGGTGTGCTTCCAGCCCTTTTGGGAAGAAGGTTAGTGAACCCTTCCAGGGGTCTGCCTATGAGTCTAACAACCGCTTTTTTCGAGGTACCGGAAAAGGAGAAAGTTCATCAGACAACATTGCTCGGGGCAAAGCAGACATTGAAGCAAAGTCCATTCTCGGAAGTCAGGTGAATGTCACCATGAAACAGGTGGCCGACAACTACCAGGGGCAGACTGAAAATGAACGGGCGGCCGATGTGGCCGAAAAGTTTCAGAGCCTCTCCCGTGAAGTGGTGAACACCGACCTGGCCGATCTGCGCAAGATTGGTGAGAAGAAGTACTACGATCAAAAGCAAAACAAGTACACGGTCTTCATCGCCTACGAAATCAAGAAGAATGCGATGTTTCGCTACATGAAAAAGCAGGCCAAAACAGATCAGACCATCAACGAGCGGCAACAAGATCTCATTCAGAAAATACTGGATGAGGAGTTGAAGAAAACGGGGGAGGAAAATTGATTCGGTGATTCGGTAATTCGTTGATGAGAGCCTCATTAACGAATTAATTCACCATGAAAAACAACTCATCAATAAATCTTGGAAAGAGTTGCTTCGGCTACATAGACCCCATCACCGAATCAACGAATTAACTCATCAACGAATCAATTCCCCGCCATCTTCTCCGCCGTTTCCGCCATTTTCAATTGATTGATAAATTCCTCGACCTCTCCGTTCATGATTGCAGGGAGGTTGTGCTGGGTGAAGCCGATACGATGGTCCGTAACGCGGCTCTGGGGATAATTGTAGGTCCTTATTTTTTCGGAGCGATCACCACTGCGCACCTGCGACCGGCGTGATGCGCCAATCTCATTGTTTTGTTTTTCCACTTCCATCTCATACAGTTTGGCGCGCAACATTTGCAAAGCACGTTCACGGTTGGCGTGTTGTGATCGCTCGACCTGGCATGTGATGACAATGCCGGTGGGTTTGTGGGTGAGCTGAACTTTCGTTTCGACTTTGTTTACATTCTGTCCCCCCGCCCCACTGCTGCGTGCCGTTTGGTACTCAAGGTCGGCAGGGTTAATTGTTACGTCCACTTCTTCTGCTTCCGGCAGCACAACAACAGAGGCTGCAGAAGTATGTACCCTTCCTTGTTGCTCCGTCTCCGGTACCCGTTGCACACGGTGCACCCCCGATTCGTATTTAAAAATTCCGAAGGCTCCGGCTCCTTCCACCAGGCTGATCACTTCTTTGTATCCACCTGCGGTACCTTCCGTGACATCCATGACCGTCATCTTCAATCCCTTCCGGTCGCAGAACCTTTGGTACATGCGCCACAGGTCTCCGGCAAAAATAGCAGCCTCATCACCTCCCGTACCTGCCCTGATTTCCAGGATGCAGTTCCTGTCATCATTGGGATCCTTGGGCATGAGAAGCTCTTTGATCTCCGCTTCCGCAACATCCCTTTTGGGGGTCAATTCGTCCAGCTCCATTTTTGCCAGCTCACGCATTTCAGCGTCTTTCTCCGTTTCGAGCACTTCTTTCGCATGCTCCAGGCCTTCCAGCAAGGTGCGGTATGCTTTGTATTTTACTACCACTTTTTCAAGGTCGCGGTATTCCTTGCTCAATTGGGTAAATTTCTTCATGTCAGATACCACACCCTGTTGGCTCAGCAACTGCCCTACCTCTTCAAAACGATGGTTGATTTCTTCGAGTTTATCGATCATAATATAAAAGCGGGGACAAAGTTATAAATTAGAGATGAGTATTAGGACTTATCGATATCGGTGAATGGGCGGAATTGGACTAAAGTCCAAACGCACCGCAACCAAATAACCCCGGGCTTAAGCCCGGGGTTATGGATGGCTCATGGGAGCGGGCTTTAGCCCAGAATCTAACTGACATTTGAAACACACCCCATTCAGAAGTAGATTTGGCAAGAATTATAAAGGCTGAAAATGAAGAACATACTTGTCATGGCGATCATCATGTTCGCCTGCACCGGCAAACTCAGCGATGAGCAACGTCAAAAGCTCCACGAAGGCATGGCCACCCAGGACATCAAAAGGGTATCGGAGGCCGACCTGCAAGCCGCAGCGTGGGATTATGCAAAGGCCGTGCTGGCTGACGTGGAGAAAGTGGATATCGACATGCACTCCAAACCCAAAATTGATTCCATCGCGGCCTCACGGCACGTAAGAATTTATTCCCTCATCCCTGCCGACTCCGCATTAAGGGAAATTGAAAAACAGTTGGTGGATGCTTACATCACCGGTGCCGATGTGGGTAGCGTCGGGGACAACCTGCAAAAGGTGGGTGAAGATTCTCTGTTGTACACCAAACCCGTGTTCAGAAATCGGCCCGACGGATCGCAGCAATTCAGCCATGCCATCGGTATCAAAATGGCAAAGAAGACCATCATATTGTCAATGCCTTCGCCGTAAAAAAGCAAAGCGGAAAGCCCTAAGCAGAAAGCTGAATGAGGTAACCTCAAAAAGGGAATCCAAACTTTTAACTTTAATCTTTAAACGCTCCCAAGTGCCAACCACAACCTATTCTCCTTGGCAACTCTGGATTGACACCGGGGGCACTTTTACAGATTGCATTGCACGTACTCCCTCCGGCGAATTAAAGCGACTCAAGGTTCTCAGCAGCAGCGTGATTCGCGGAGCCATTGTCAGCCGCACCGGCGATCGCACGGTTCAGGTGAATATGTCTTGGCCAGTTGTCAAGGATATCTTTAAAGACTTTGAATTTCGTATTGTCGGAAAATCCTTTGCCTGCAAAATTGAACAGATTGATTTCGTCAACAACTATATCCACCTTCAAGGGTCGCTGCCTTACAACTTAGAGGATGGCGCTTTTGAAATTACATCGCATGAAGAGGTTCCGGTGCTGGCTGCCCGTTTGCTTACCGCCACTCCC
>JAYVEZ010000325.1:0-3156 GCA_043773645.1 Cytophagales bacterium | reverse complement strand
AACTCCCGTGTCATTGTACAAGGCTTTACCGGCTCTGAAGGCACTTTTCATGCTGGGCAGATGATCGAGTATGGCACAAACGTCGTAGGGGGAGTTACGCCTGGAAAAGGTGGCCAGGTTCACCTGGGACGTCCAGTCTTCAATTCAGTAAAAGAGGCAGTCGAAAAGACCGGTGCAGACGTTTCTATCATCTTTGTTCCTCCAGCATTTGCCGCCGACTCCATCATGGAAGCAGCCGATGCAGGTATTAAAGTCATTGTAGCGATCACAGAAGGGATTCCGGTGAAAGATATGATGATCGCCAAGCAGTATGTGAAGGACAGAAAAGTAACGCTGGTGGGCCCCAATTGCCCTGGCGTGATCACGCCTGGTGAGGCTAAGGTGGGTATCATGCCCGGGTTTGTATTCAAGAAGGGAACCATTGGCATTGTGTCGAAGTCGGGTACGCTAACCTACGAGGCTGCCGACCAGATCGTCAAGGCAGGTCTTGGGATCACCACAGCCATTGGCATTGGAGGCGACCCCATCATTGGCACTCCAACCAAGGATGCTGTTGAACTGCTCATGAATGATCCAGACACCGAGGGGATCGTAATGATTGGAGAAATTGGCGGGAATTATGAACCCGTAGCAGCTCGGTGGATCAAAGAAAACGGAAACCGTAAGCCGGTCGTTGGATTCATCGCAGGCCAGACAGCCCCCGCAGGACGCAGGATGGGCCATGCTGGTGCCATCATCGGTGGTGCAGAAGACACAGCGGCAGCCAAGATGAAAATATTGCGTGAATGCGGAATTCACGTGGCGGAATCACCCGCCCTCATTGGTGAGACAATGGCGAAGCTGATTAAGAAAAAATAGTGTTGATTTTGGAATTCAAAAGGAGGCCCTGAATTCCTTTTCAAGGTGCAAGTTCAGTTGAACCAGGTCTGAGAATTTCTCCAGGTTCTCAACTTCCTCACGGGGATCATCCTTCTTGAAGATGATTTGGACAAAGAAATCCCTGAGTAGGTAAATATAGATTTTCCTTCCTCCCCGCTCACGCTCTCCCACGAGGGAGCCTTCCTCCCTCACCAACCGGATTATTTTCTCTCTGGAAAAGCCTTCAAACATCCATTTAGGCCACATAATATTGCTTGTTACTCTCCATTAATAACTCAATAAACAGATAAGTAACAACCCTGTAAAATGCAGGAAGCGAAGGGATTACACTAGCAAATATGATTATTTGCGTTTGTGAACTTAATTGATGGAATCTGACATTCCGACCGAAAAGAAAGGGAGTCATCACCATGCAAAAGCCCGTGATTTGACCAAAAGACAATATTGCCTCAGGATTCCATCAAAATGAATGAAAATCTTGCATGCCCTCTTTATGGCTCAAAGTAGATCATTGGCAAGGTTTGCCAATTCGGACCGCTCACCCTTTTCAAGGGTAATGTGGGCGTATAACTCATGATCCTTGATCCGGTCTATCAAATACGAAAGTCCGTTGCTTTGTGAATCGAGGTACGGTGTATCAATTTGAAAGATATCTCCGGTGAAAATAATTTTTGTGTTTTCACCAGCCCGGGTAATGATCGTTTTTACTTCATGAGGAGTCAGGTTCTGGGCTTCGTCTACGATGAAGCAGATGTTTGACAGACTGCGGCCACGGATGTACGCAAGTGGAGTGATGACCAGTTTTTCATTCGTTACCATTTCTGTAATGCGCGAATATTCCTTGTCGTTTTCGCTGTATTGGTTTTGAATAAATTTCAGGTTATCCCACAACGGTTCCATGTAAGGATTCAACTTTGACTTTATATCTCCCGGCAGATAGCCAATGTCCTTGTTGCTCAAGGGTACAATGGGTCGGGCGAGGTAAATCTGTTTGTATTCACGTTTTTGTTCCAATGCGGCCGCCAACGCAATCAAAGTTTTCCCCGTACCGGCCACGCCTTGCATCGTCACCAGTTTGATTTCAGGCTTTGTGACAGCATGGATGGCGAATGCCTGTTCTGCATTCCGGGGCTTGATGCCATAAACTGATCGCTTTTCAACATGCTCCACCATGCCATTGGCAGAATTGTAAAAGGCCAGAATGGATTTTTTGCCACTCTTTAAGATGTAATAGTGATTCTTGGTGAGACCAGTATCACCCAACAAGTCCTCCGGGGGGCAATAACCCTTCTCGTAAAGAAGATCGATGACATCCGGGTCTACATTGTCCAGAACCGTTTTGCCTTCGTAAAGTGAACTGAGGTTCTGTACTTTTCCGGTAGTATAGTCCTCCGCCTGAAGGCCCAGGGATTTTGCCTTGAGCCGAAGGTTAATGTCTTTGGACACCAATATTACTTTTCGGTCTTTCTCCTCCTTTTGCAACAGGAGGGCCGAGTTAAGTATCCGGTGATCGGCTTTATGCTCATTAAAAACCTTGTTCGCATCGAGGGTGCCGTTGCTGCCGGTGTCCATCAATACCTTGAAATTCCCTTTGCTCTTCCCATTCAGGGGATTCCATTTTTGAAGCATCTGGTCCTTTGCCAGTTTGTCGATCAAACGGATGAACTCCCGCGCTTCAAAATTCTTGGTATCATTCCCCTTTTTGAAGTTGTCGAGTTCTTCTAAGACGGTGATTGGAATTCCGATGTCGTGTTCATCAAAGTTGAGGATGCTGTTGTGCTCGAAAAGGATGACAGAGGTGTCGAGAATGAATACTTTCTTCTCTTTCTTGGTTTTTGTCATAGATCAAAAAATGGTTCGTGCCGACCGGACAAAACAAAACCGCGAAGACACTTCCTTACGGGACAAAATCACCCTGCAAGTATGAACAGTATCTTCGCGGCATCCAATCGATGGTATAAACTAAGTAAAGCGGGGGGAGAAAAACAATAAGATTGGATTAATCTTTTAGAATGCTGATCAGCCAAGGCTCATAAGCGCGGTCGAATTTGCTCATGAGCTTGGTCTATTTTTGTGCGCATTATGGCCCCAGAAAGGCCTCCTGTTTATAGCGATACGGATGATGAAGCCGCCAGGCTCCACAGGAGCTCCTCGAGTCTTCAGAACACAACATTAGTCGAGAAAGTCAAACACATATTTCTCCTCAAAAGATATTTCAAATTTCCTCAAGAGCCCAAGATACTCCTCCCGGAAGGATTTCTTTTGATGGTGTGCCTC
>JAYVEZ010000324.1:0-2452 GCA_043773645.1 Cytophagales bacterium | reverse complement strand
GCCCAACCTTTGAAAAAGACTCTTGTGGGGTAGGTTTCATTGCCAACATCAAAGCCAGGAAATCGCACCAATTGGTGATGGATGCCATCACCATGCTGGAACGCATGAGCCACCGGGGTGCCTGCGGCTGTGAACCCAACACCGGTGATGGGGCCGGCATCCTCATCCAGATTCCGCACGAATTCTTTACCAACGAATGCAACAAGCTGGGCATTAAGCTGCCGCCTTATGGTCAGTACGCGGTCGGACTTGTTTTCTTCCCGCGTGATCCCAAAGCACGCGAAGAATGCCGCACCGTCCTCAACCGGCAGATCAAGAAAATGAAAATGTCCATGTTGGGATACCGGCTGTTGCCCACACGGAACAATGAAATTGGTGAGACCGCCTTGCGTGCTGAGCCCGTCATGGAGCAAATATTCATCAAGCGACCGGAATCCATCACAGACCCGGATGCTTTTGAGCGCAAACTTTTCGTCCTTCGCAAGTACACCACGCGCATTGTGACAGAATCAGTGCAGGGAGTTAACAACCAGTTCTATTTTTCTTCCCTCTCCTATAAAACAATTGCGTACAAGGGAATGCTCACCTCTCGTCAGCTAAAACATTACTTTGCTGACCTGGAGCACGAGGAAGTGGTTTCTGCCATTGCTGTTATTCATTCTCGCTTTTCCACCAATACTTTCCCGTCGTGGAGATTGGCCCAGCCATTCCGTTTCATCGCCCACAATGGCGAGATCAATACGATTCAGGGAAACATCAACTGGTTAAAATCAAAAGAGGCATTTTTCTCTTCTTCTTATTTCTCGCGCGAAGAGCTTGACATGATCTTGCCGATTTGCAACCCGGCACAGTCAGATTCTTCCAACCTGGATAACGTCATTGAATTGCTCATGCACTCGGGGCGCTCCCTGCCACACGTGATGATGATGTTGATACCGGAAGCGTGGGATGGCAATGAACAAATGGGACAGGAGAAAAGAGATTTCTACGAATACCACGCCAACCTGATGGAACCTTGGGATGGCCCGGCATCGATCACCTTTACCGATGGAAAAATTGTCGGTGCCACCCTCGATAGAAATGGTCTGCGTCCTTCGCGCTATGTTGTAACAGATGATGACCGTGTGATTATGGCCTCTGAAGTCGGCGTCCTTGACATCGATCCGGCCAAAGTCATTACCAAAGGAAGATTGCAGCCAGGCAAAATGTTTGTTGTGGATCTTGAACAGGGCCGCATCATCAGTGACGATGAACTGAAAAAAGACATTTGCACCCGCCAGCCTTATGGTGAATGGGTGCGCGCCAACAAAGTACGGTTACAAGATTTGCCTGAACCGGGTGGAAGTTTTCACAAGTATGATCCACGCACGTTTATCAAACGTCAGATTTCTTTTGGTTACACCACAGAAGATGTCCGGGTTGTATTGGCTCAAATGTGTGAGACGGGAAAAGAAGCGCTCGGCTCTATGGGAAGCGACATCCCGCTGGCCGTGCTTTCCAACCAGGCACAACATTTATCCAGCTACTTCAAACAGCTTTTCGCCCAGGTAACGAACCCGCCGATCGATTCGATTCGTGAACGTCTTGTCATGTCGTTGGCAACGCATGTAGGTGGATCACTGAACCTCCTGGAAGAAACGCCTGAGCATTGCATCACGCTTGAATTACCTGTTCCGATTCTCTCCAACAGCGACTTGGAGAAAATCCGCTACATCGACCACCGGCACCTGCAAACAAAAACAATCTATACTTATTTTAAGTCGGGGGGGGAGCCTGGTTCCCTTGAAAAAGGGTTGAACCGCGTCTGTCAATATGTGACCGATGCAATCGAAGACGGCTTTACCATCATCATTCTATCTGATCGCAGTTTCGACAGCGGCCATGCACAGATTCCTTCGTTGCTGGCAGTAGCCGCCGTACACCATGATCTCATTCGCAAAGGGCTTCGCGGCAAAGTTGGGTTATTGGTGGAGGCTGGCGACGTGTGGGAAACACATCACTTCGCAACGCTCATCGGGTATGGGGCCTCAGGCGTAAATCCTTATTTGGTCTACCAGACCATATTCGACATGAAGAAACGCAATCTTCTTCGGGAAGACCTCACTGAAGAGAAGGCTGTCTACAATTACAAGAAGGCCATGTCGGGAGAGTTACTCAAGATCATGAGCAAGATGGGCATCAGCACCCTGCAATCGTATCATGGAGCCCAAATCTTTGAAGCGCTTGGCATCAGCAAAGAAGTAGTGGATCAGTACTTCAATGGCACCGTGTCGCGCATTGGAGGCCTTACCCTCGACAACATTGCCACGGAAGCACTGGCGAAGCATAGCCTTGCGTTTCCAAAATCTTCCAATGGTGCTACCCAGTTGGAAGTTGGCGGGGTCTATCAGTGGAAGCAGCGTGGAGAGGCCCACTTATTTAATCCTCAAACCATTCATCTTCTTCAGCACGC
>JAYVEZ010000323.1:0-4406 GCA_043773645.1 Cytophagales bacterium | reverse complement strand
TTAAGAGGAAAGATTCTCAATGTGGAGAAGGCCCAGGAGCATAAGATTTACGAGAACGAGGAAATCAAGAACATGATTACCGCTTTGGGTGTATCATTTGGAACGGCCGACGATGATAAGGCCTTGAATCTTACGAAACTCCGATACCATAAAGTCATCATCATGACCGATGCCGACGTCGACGGTAGTCACATCCGCACGTTGATCCTGACATTCTTCTTTCGCTATATGCGGGAATTGATTGAGCAACGGTATGTATACATCGCCCTGCCTCCGCTCTACCTGCTAAAAAGGGGCAAAGAAGAGCGCTACTGCTGGACGGAAGAAGAGCGAGATGCACTGACCAAGGAATTGAGCAAGGATGGAAAAGAGGACAGTGTCAACGTGCAGCGCTACAAGGGTCTGGGTGAAATGAACCCGGAACAATTATGGACCACAACAATGGACCCGGATAAACGCACTTTGAAGCTGGTAAACATTGAATCAGCGGCTGAAGCAGATCACCTCTTCTCGATGCTCATGGGCGATGAAGTGGCACCACGCCGTGAATTTATTGAGAAGAACGCGAAGTATGCCAAAATAGATATCTGATAGAATCGCTGATCTATGGAAGGAGAAGAAAAACCAGTGACAGCGCCTCCCCATGTGCCACTGCAAATTATTGAGAGCAATTACATTAGCCGGGATTTAAGCTGGTTGCAATTCAATTATCGTGTGCTGGATCAGGCAAAGCACATCGACCGCAGTATTTTTGACAGGCTAAAATTCTTTTCGATCACGGCGTCCAACCTGGATGAATTTTGTACCATCCGACTGGGGAGTTTGTACAACTACCTTGACTTTGGGAAGGAACGCTTTGATTATAGCGGACTTCGTGAGACACCTTTCCGGACCATGTTGTTGCAGGAGATCCAGCGATTTCTTCGTACACAGCATGACTACTATGAAAAAAAGCTTAAGCCAGCTTTTGAAAAAAATGGATTCCGCATATGTGAATACGCGTTGCTGTCAGAACCGGACAAGAACCGGGTAGATCAATATTTTCTCCGAACGATCTATCCGATGCTCACACCGATGATGTTCGACAGCTATCACACATTTCCCACACTGAAAAACAATCGTTTGCTTATTGGTGTGGTCACCAAGGCGGCTTCTGAATCTACACAGCATCAGAAGGTGTCCTTTATTCAAATTCCCAGCAACATTGGGCGATTTTTTGAGATACTCCAAATGGATGGAACCATTGCTTTTGTTCCCATTGAAGATATTATCAGGCACAACGTTCACCACCTTTTCAGAAATGTAGAACTGCTGAGTGTGAATCTTTTCAGGATCAACCGAAACGGAGACTTCACCCTGGAAGAAAGTGAAGACATTGAGTCTAATTTTCTGGAAGAGCTCAAGCGTAAGTTACAGACCCGAAGGACAGGCAGGGTGGTGCGGATGGATATCCTGGAAGGTGCAGATCCGTGGATGGTTCGTTTGCTTAAAATTCAGTGGGACCTGGATGACTTGAATATATTCACGGTTCCAACGGGGAGCATGCTGGACCTTGCGGGACTCACCCAGATCATTGGCCACAAGGAATTTAAGGACAAGCGGTGGCAGGCAAGGCCACCGGTAAATCCTGTAACTTTTCCCGAACAGGGAGTCCGCGATCTATTTGAGGTATTGAAAGAGCGTGATATCCTTCTTCACCATCCATACAACTCCATGGAGCCTGTGATGGAGCTGTTGGAGAAGGCTGCGGATGATCCCAAGGTTTTGTCAATCAAAATAACCATTTACCGGTTGGCGAGGGAATCGCGGGTGAGCGCTGCTTTGCTTAAAGCGGCCGAAAATGGTAAACATGTATCCGTGCTCTTTGAAGTAAAGGCCAGGTTCGATGAAGAAAATAACCTCCGGGAGGCGCAACGCCTGCAAAAGGCAGGCTGCTATGTTATTTATGGATTTGGTGCCCTAAAGACCCACACAAAGCTGCTGCTGATTGTTTGCCGCGATCCGGACGACCGTGTGTATCGTTACGTTCACATTGCGAGTGGAAACTATAATGAGGTGACCGCCAGGCTCTACACAGACATTGGACTGCTGACGACCAAGGAATCTTACGCCAATGATGTTTCCGAGTTCTTTAATGTTATTACAGGTCATTCCCAGCCAACATCTTACAGAAACCTGATCACTTCCCCCCGTGACATGCGCAACCAACTGTGCAACCTGGTCAGGAAGGAAGCTGAGTATGCCCGTCAGGGACTTGCGGGTGGCATCATCATTAAACTTAATTCCATTCAGGATAAGGAATTTATTGATGCCTTGTATGATGCCAGTCAGGCAGGCGTGAAGATAAAATTGATCGTCCGGGGAATGTGTTCATTGCGTCCAGGCAGGAAAGGGCTGAGCGAAAACATCGAGGTGATTTCAATTGTGGGTGAATACCTGGAGCATTCCCGTGTGTATTATTTCCACAACAACAATGATCCCAAGGTCTATATCGGCAGTGCGGATGCCATGGTGCGGAGCTTCGATCGCAGGATTGAGTCACTTGTGATGCTGGAGCAGGAAATCCTGAGGAAACAAGTGATGAATATCTTGCGGTACAACCTGCGCGACAACGTGAACGCATATACCATGAAGGAAGACGGCAGGTATGTGATTAAGGAATTGAATGGCGAACCTCCCTTCAATATCCATAAGGAGTTTTATAACGTTACCCGGGAGATTATTGAGGATGTTAAATTTTTCTGAAGGCAACCCTCCGCCGAACTATTTCCCCTTTAGCCAGAATGATTTTTTGCCCTTGGACTGATCTTCCGTGTTGTAGAATTCGATTTTCTTTTGTGTTTGATGGGCTTCATAGAGGTGGAGTAGGATCCCGTCTTTTAAACCGACCTCTGGCACGAGAATGTTTTTTGACTGGACCCACTCCATGACTTTGATGTAGATATCACTTGCAGGAATGATCACGTCTGCGCGGTCAGGGTTCATCTGAAGTTCATAGATGCGCTCATCCATGGTATGACCCTCTATCATCTCCTTTATTTCCTTGATCTTCTTTAAAGACATGGTTTTGCCTGGCTTTACTTGCGCCAATTCGAATATCTTACTGATATTTCCACCTGTTCCAACAGCAGTAACAACACCGTATCCCTTCTTCGCAATATCCCGCACCCATTTTTCCATTTCCTTCCACATGATCGGGGAGTCATGGTGTTCAAGCACACGAACGGATCCGATCTTAAACGACTTCGTTTTAATCTTTTTCCCTCCCGCAAAGAGGTTGAGCTCTGTGCTGCCACCTCCTACATCAATATGTAGGTACGTCTTTTGTGCGAGGTAAGAAGCAATGGCTTTATTGATCAGGGTTGCCTCCAGTTGGCCATCGATTACATGGATGGTTATGCCCAGTTCTTCTTTGATGTCCTTGACGAGTTCTGCACCGTTTTCAGATTCCCTCATGGCCGAGGTGGCACAAAACATGTAATCATCTACTTCGTATAGTTCCAAAAGGAGCTTATAAGCTTTCATCAGCTTTTTGAACTTGGCAATACTTGCTTTGCTGATGCGATTGGTACCAAAGACATCATGACCCAGTCGAAGGGGAAAGCGCACATATTCCACCTTCTTGAACATGATCTTGTCATTGTGTTCCAAAATACTTGAAACTTGAAAGCGGATGGCGTTGGAGCCTATATCAATGGCGGCGAGTTTCATGGCAGTGATCACAAAGAAAGTGTATAAACAGCAACTTGGATGAATCAATTGTCATAAAATCGTCAATCATTTTTCATTTTTAGCTACTTATTGATTTTCTTTGTGGCGCTTATCCAGAAAGACCGAGGGACTGGGCCCTGTGAAGTCTTAGCAACCCCCCGCTACCGGGACCATGGTGCTAACTCCCATCCTGATCCCGATACCTATCGGGACAGGAGAAGATGAGCGGCCTATCTTAATGGCTCTTTCTGGGTGTGTGTAGATTAAACAACAGAAAGAGTGAAAATAGAGGACATCCTAAGGGAACGTATCCTGGTGCTGGACGGCGCCATGGGCACCATGATTCAGAGACACACCCTTTCTGAAGAGGATTTTCGCGGAGAGCGTTTCAAGAACCATAAGTTTCCTTTGAAAGGAAATAATGATCTATTATCCATTACGCGTCCTGATATCATCAAGGATATCCACCGGTTGTATTTTGAAGCGGGTGCAGACATCGCTGAAACCAATACGTTTAGTGGAACCACCATCGCGCAGGCCGATTACCACCTGGAGGATATTGTTTATGAACTTAATTATCAGTCTGCCAAAATAGCCAAAGAAGTTGCCGATGAATTTACCCGCCGGGAGCCATCCAAGCCTCGATTTGTAGCAGGTGCAATTGGGCCTACGAATAAAACCGCCTCACTTTCCCC
>JAYVEZ010000322.1:0-8156 GCA_043773645.1 Cytophagales bacterium | reverse complement strand
CCTGTCTGCCACCATGGGGGATTGATGACAATGGCTATTGCCTTCTCACCCATTGTTCCGTCACTTTGGTAGGCCCTTACCCTGAATAGCAACGAACCTATGGGAAGACTGAAATAGGACACGTTCTTTTCTCCCTTTACCTCACGCCAGGTGCTATCATAACCATCCAGTCTCGTAAAATATTTTATTGTTTCAGGGGAGCGGTAATCCATGGCAGCGAAATTGAACGAAATGTTATTCTGATTGTAGGACAGTTCAAGGCGATCAATTTCCTCCACAGGTTTTTCTAAAGGGCTGTCATTTCCTGATGTAACAGGAAGTTGATTAATAAAAAAATCAGTGATGATGATTTTCAACGGCTGAATCTTTGCCGCAAGATCCTCCGGATAAAATGTGTAGAACCCTTTTTGGTGATTCAGAAAAAACATTCCCTTCCTGTTCTTATAAAAGCCTATCGGCACGAGGTTATTTTCAACGATGCCAAACTTTTCGGAATAAATGTGGGTCTCCTTAGTTGCCGGGTCCAGCTTTATCAAAACAGAACGATTGTGCATCCACAGATTCGTCTGATCATCCTCCAATATTTCAATAATTTGCAACAGACTGGCTGGAGATTCCGGTTCAAAAAAAGGCGAAAACTTGTCCTCCTTATGATTGTATAAATAAAGCCCGGGATTCCCACCCATCCACAGCGATCCGCCTGAATCCTCAAACAGTTTGCTACATGGAATTCCTTTCAAATAATGCCTGAAACTGTCGCTTGCTTTGTCCAGGCGATTAACACCTCCTAAAATATCGCCAACCCATATCGCTCCAGTTTTGTCTTCATAAACAGATACAACACGGTTCGAACTTAATGAGGTACTATCCTTTTCATCGTGCAGATATTGCTTAGTTGTATAATCCCTTGGATTGTACCGAAGCAGCCCATTCCCGTTTAAAACGAACCAAAGTGTACCATGACTATCCTTCAAGACATCAGGAGCATTCCTCCAGGTATTGGGGTCATACTTTACCGTAATGGGGAGCTTTGAAAACTGCTGGGTTGCCTTGTTGAAGATACCCGGGCCGGCGGCCGTGCCTATCCAGACCGTATCACCCGCATCGTAGAACATGGAAATAATCCAATTTGAACTATCAAAGAAACTATGCGGGTCCGAAGGATCGTGTCGAAACTGCTTCCGCAATGTTCCTTGCTGATCATACTGGAGTAGCCCACCGCCCTCAGTTCCTACCCACAGATTTTCCATATCGTCCACAAAACACCACGGGGTACTGGATACGGGGGTACTCTTCATGTTTTTGAAGAAAGGATCCACCCGGTACAAATTGTTTTCTTGTGTACTTATCCACAATTCACCATCCCTGGATTGAAACGCATTCCAGCCGGATGCATCAGGAAATCCATTGCTGGATTCATAATGTGTAATCTTCTTTGCCAGGGTATCATAACGGTTAAGGCCAGCCCCAATGGTCCCGACCCAAATGGTTCCCATCACATCCTCCTGTATAAAGGTTACCAGCTCAATGTCAAAACTTTCTTTCTTGCGTGGAGGGCGACTCAGTTTATCTGGTTTCGTGGGATCATAGGTATGCCGTTCAAACTTTCCTGTCTTACGATCCATGGTATGCAACCCATCACCTCCGGTTCCTACCCAAAATACACCGCGGCTGTCTTCAAAGATGGATCCCACTTTATTGTTAATCAGGCTGTGCGGATCATTCGGATCATGCTTGAACCGGGTAAAGGTTCCATCCGGTTCCATCCGGTTCAGGCCACCTTCCTCAGGAGACTTATTGTCCCATGGGTAGTTGGTTCCAATCCATATAACCCCCTGGCGATCCTCATAGATGGTCCATATTATGTTGCTGCTCAAGCTGCGCGGATTTCCTGGCTCGTTCTTATAATGAACAAATTTTCCTGTTTTCTCATCGAGCATATCAAGCCCATCGGTTCCCACCCAAAGCCTGCCCTGACTATCTTTTATAATAGAATTAACACCACCGCTTAGGCTGCCCGGATCGGTCGGGTCGTGACGGAAATGCTTATAAACACCGGTTGCGGGATCAAAACGATCTAGCCCCTCATGCATGCCAATCCAGATTATTCCCTGGTTATCCGCATACACCGAAGCAATAAAGTTTCCACCCAGGGAATTTGCATTCGTCTCATCGTGCCTGAAAGCAATTGTCCGGATTCCATCGTAGCGATAGATGCAATTTTTACCTTCACCCGAAAACCACATGTATCCCTGCGGATCTTGTGTGATATTCCTGATTTTTCCCAGTGGCTTCCTGTGACTTTCAATGAGATTGAACTTGATATCCTGGGCATGAGCAATGCCGATAATGTTCAACAGAAAATACAAGCCATATCTTGCCGATCGAATTTTCATAGCATGGTTGAATCAATTAATATACAATTTCCGGCTTTCATTTATGACCGAGGGTAATGAGGATTATCGTGGATGATGAGGAAGCTGAATAATAAACTCCGCAAATTCACCTTCTTTGGTTTCAACTTTCAGCTCCCCGCCATGTGCTTTAATGATGTCATAACTCAAAGAGAGCCCCAGGCCCGTACCTTGACCCGAAGGTTTGGTGGTAAAAAAGGGTTGAAAGATCTTGTTCAATGCGTTTTGCGGAATACCATTGCCGTTGTCCCTGATTCTGATTTCGATATTATGGTTGTTCCTCCTGGTGCTCACTGTCACGGTGGGTTCGTACGCTCTTTGAATTTCCTTGTCCGCCGAAGCCTTTGCGTAGGTGGACTTTTTTTCGGCTACAGCATAAAATGCATTCGTAATCAGGTTGAGCACGACTCTGCCGATATCCTGAGGAATGACATTCACTTTTCCAATCGAGGCATCAAAATCCGTTTTCACCGAGGCGTTGAACGATTTGTCCTTGGCGCGTAAACCATGGTAGGCTAGGCGCAGGTATTCATCTGCCAGTGCATTGATGTCCGTGGGCTCTTTTATGCCGCTGCTGGTTCGGCTGTGCTGCAGCATCCCTTTAACGATGGCATCGGCCCGTTTGCCATGGTGGTTTATTTTTTCCTGGTTTTGTATTACATCCTCGGCTATTATTTTTGCTTCATCCAGGTTTCCCTTGCCTAATTCCTCCTTCATCTCGAGAAGCAGTTCCTTATTCACTTCCGAGAAATTATTAACAAAGTTCAAAGGGTTTTGAATCTCATGTGCAATGCCTGCGGTGAGTTCTCCCAGGGATGCCATCTTTTCAGACTGTATGAGTTGTGCCTGAGTAGATTTCAGTTCTGACAATGTACTTTCAACATTCTCCTTTTCTTTCTTAAGTTCTACTGTACGTTCGGCCACCCTTTCTTCAAGGATTCTTTTTTCCGTTCTCAATTTCTTCGTTCTGGCGCTGACAAAAGCAAACAAACCGAACATGGTCCCAAGGATATACATGGCATAGGCCCACCCTGTCTGCCACCAGGGAGGATGGATCAAAATCGAAACTTTTTTCTCCGCCCGGGTGCCGTCACGGTTAATAGCCTTTACCCGGAAGACATAATCACCGGGAGGCACATTGAAAAAGAAGGAAGCCTTCACACCCACTGCTTCCCGCCAAGTGCTGTCATAATGATCAAGGCGGGTAAAGAATCTTGTCGCCTCGGGGTTCCGGTAATCCATGGCAGCGAAATGGAAAGTGAGGTTATTCTGATTGTACGGCAAGTCCAATTCCGTAAGCTCCTCTACCGGTACTTTCAGTGGACTATTAACCTCATGCCTTACCCATTGCGCGTTGATCTGTAAGCCGGTAAGCAGGACACTGAAATCGGACTTTACTGCAAGTGTTTCGGGGGCAAACCGGTAAAACCCTTTCTCATGAGAAAAGAAGAGCTCCCCCTGGGCATTTTTAAAAGGATTTGCCCAGAGTGTCTCACCTATGAAAATCCCGAAGGACTCCCGATAAGCATACGTTTCCCGGGTGACAGGATTCAGTCTGACGATGCCATCAAGTGCGTTAAACCAAAGGTTCTTTTCATTGTCCTCGGCTATGCCGCCGGTCGCCGAAATACTGATATCCGATTGCGGATCTAGAAAACCGCTGAAACGATCTTGTATGGGATCGTATCGCATCAAACCATTTCCGGTTCCGCTCCACAAATTGCCATCCGAATCCTGATACAAAGAGTAGATCTGATTGCCCTCCATGTAATGTTTAAACCGGCCTGATTCTTTTTCCACGCGGTTAAGCCCCCCCTGTGTGCCTGCCCACAGGGTACCCGATTTGTCCTCGTACGCCACGATGACCCCATTCGAAGAGATGGACATGGAGTCTTTTTCAGATTCAAGAAAATGCCGGAACGAGTTGTCTTTTGGATTGAACCTTACCAGCCCCTTGCCAAAAGTGCCAAACCAAAAGAGCCCTCGCTTGTCTTGAATAATTGGTGTAATCCCAAAGCTTATGGAGTCTTTCAAATCGCCATACTCCGGTTTCCAGTAAAATTTAGCCGTCTGTTTGTTCAATATTCTAACCGCATTTCGAGTCCGCGCCCATATTGTATCTCCTCCATTTCGAAACAAAAACACATTATTCCCCGGCAGACCCGAGGGATCTGCCGGGTTGGCTTTATAGCTGACTGATGAATTATCCTGCTTGGGGTATTTCACGATTCCTGCCCCATAGGTGCCTACCCAGAGAGTTTCATCCGCATCTTCCACGAAACTGGTAGCGGGGGTACCCAGTTGTATAGAAGTTACAGGCTTATAGAAAGGATCGACACGGAATAGCTCATGACTGTCCTCAGTCGCAACCCACAAAGCACCATCACGCGAAATGAAACCGGTAAAGGAACTTCTATCCGGGAAGCCGTGACTGTCCTTGTAGTGCGTAATTTTTTTTGTTACCGGATCGTACCGGTTGATGCCTGCGGCGATGGTTCCAATCCAGATCGCACCGGCACGGTCTTCACTGATAAAGCTGATGTGACCACCAGACCCGATGAATGCATCCGGGTTTCCTGGATCATTTAGAATTCTTTCGAAGGTTCCTTTTACACGGTCCATCGTGTGAAGAACATCACCGCCGACCCAAAAGACTCCCCGGCTGTCTTCGAAGAGAGCGCTCACTTTGTTACTAATCAGGCTTTGGGGATTGCTGGGATCATTCTGGTAACGGGTAAAGGTGCCGTCGGCTTCCAGGCGGTTAAGCCCGCCATCGATACCAGGCCCCCATGGGAAACCCGTTCCTACCCAGAGCGTTCCGCTCCGATCTTCATAGAGCGTCCTGGCAATGTTGCTGCTCAGGCTCTTTTTGTTTCCTGGTATGTTGCGATAATGGTGAAAGGCCCCTGTTTTTTCATCCAGGAGATCGAGTCCGTTTTCCGTTCCCACCCAAAGGCGACCCTTCCGGTCTCTCAAAATTGAATACACATAACCGGAAAGACTGCCGTCATCAACGGCGGAGTGCCGGTAATGCGTGAATATTCCGGTGGCCGGGTCCAGGTAATCCAACGCGTCCCCCCCAACCCAGATCAGGCCCTGATCATCCGCATAAACTGTTTCACGATTATTCACATTCAAGGAATTTACATTGTTTTCCTCATGCCGGAATGCCGTGATCGTGCTTCCGTCATACCGGTACAGGCACCGCTCGCTGTTACCTACAAACCACATGTACCCGTAATGGTCCTGCGTAATACCGTTTATCTTGCCGATGGGTTTTCCGTTTACTCCTTGCACCCGCGTGAAAGCGAAGTCCTGCGAATGGGCGCACTGAAAAAGAAACAGAAGAAGAACAAGATAGACTGCCTTTACCATGTCAATTGGTTTCCTTGATGGCACATAACACGCATGGTGGCTGCCGCATCATTAGTAGCCGGGATTCTGTTTCAAGAAATGATTCTTGTCCAATTCCGCCTTGGGGATCGGGAAGAGCGTTCTGAATTTTTCCGATACAGCTTTTTCAGGGATCCTCGCATCGAGATAATGCCCGAAGCGTATGAGGTCATTTCTTCTGTGGCCTTCCCATGATAACTCACGAGCCCTTTCCGCGAGTAATCCATCCAGTGTCATTTCAGCCGATGAAAAATCCGGCATACCGGCCCGACTGCGTATGGACACGCCATTAAAACTCTGGTTGATAGTTGTCAACGCGCCCGCCGCATCCCCATTCCTGAATTGCGCTTCGGCTTTCATCAATATGATGTCCGCTAGCCGGTATACTGCAAAATCGTTGCTCATCAATCCGTTACCCACTTTATTGAATTCCCATTTTGCGCACCGTGCTCCTGCCATTCTGAATTTGGGATCTGCACTGGAAAACGTTGTAATCACCGGATCGAAATAGAGTGGCAAGCCTACATCGGTATCGTATTGCGCATTAGCAGGATCCGGGATGGGATCTTCATATTGCCGGCTATTAAAGTACTGCTGGCCTACGAGGAACATTTTCTTCCGGATATCCTTGGAATCAAAAAGATTAAGAATTTCGACGGGGGTACAAAATCCATTTACTCCACCGCCATCAAGCCCAAAGGTGTAGCCGCTGGCATAATGCAAAGTAAACGCTTGCATGGGAAAGTATCCAAGATTTGCATTGATGTCGTAAGGAAGAACAAAAATGTTTTCATGGGATCCTTCATTCGAAATGGAGAAGTTATAAAAGAAGTTTGGTTCCAATGTGTATTTGCCCGAATTCAAAATAGCATCACAAGCCGAAATACAATCTGTCCACCTTGGTGTCCCCGTATAAACCTCCGCATTCAGGTATAGCTTTGCCAGGACTGCTTGTGTGAACCACTGGGTCACGCGCCCATAAGTTGCTGCGCTGAGTTCGGTTGGAAGAAACGAAAGATTACTTTTCAGTTCTTTTTCAACATACGCAAAAACCTCAGCACGGGGTTTATTGGTCAGTAGAGACAAGGCCGTATTGTTATTTTCCAGAATTGGGACATTCCCAAACAGGTCCAACGCGTGATAGTAATAGAATGCCCTCAACGTCTTCATCTCAGCCAGGATTGCAGGGACATTGGCATTTTTAGGGTCCACATTTTTAACATTTTCAATGACTGAATTCAAAGTGGCGATACCGCTATTGTTTGCATCGCCGTAAATGAATTGCCAGCATTCTTCGATGTAACCAACGGTGGGTGTCCATGTGTGTTTCCATGTTTGTTCCCAGGTACCATTGTCGTACCAATCGCCACCGCGGGTAGGCACAATGATCTCATCCGTGGTCATTTCATTCAGGTTGTATATACCAAAAGCATCTGTATAATCCCTCAATCCTGCATAAGGCAGTGCGATCCCTGCCTGAATTTCTTCGGGTGTCTTCCAAAAAGTTGCAACACGGTCATAGACCTTTGGCGTAAGGTCAGTACATGACAGGCCACCCCAGCAGAGTGGAATGCTGATCAGGAAGAGTTTAATAAAATTTCCTCTTTTCATACGCTGGCGTTTCTTGAACACTCGCTTTCAAAATCCAACATCCACTCCGAAAGTAAAGCCTCTTGTTTTAGGGTAATAGTTTATATCAATATACCGCTGAGATCCGTCCACATTGATTTCAGGATCAATTCCTCCGTAGGGTGTAATCACAAAAAGATTCTTCGCGGCCATATACAACCTCAGTCGGCTGATCCCTTTGAGGTTCTTGAAGTTGTAGCCCAGTGTTATGTTCTCCAAACGGATGTAGGATGCATCCCTGATCCAATAGGTTGACGGCTGAGGCTGTTGTGTAAAGCCATTGGTCAATGCCTTTTCCGTAACATTAATTCCCGGCAAGTATACACTAGCTTCCTGGTCAAGCAGTGAATTGGCAAATATTTTTGCCCCCTGAACACCCCTCAAGAAAATGCTGAAATCGAAATTTCCGAGTGTAAAATTGTTGGTAAGTCCCCAATTAAAATCAGGCGTAGGATCAATATAGACCCTGTCCTGGTCAGTGTATGTATTGGAGGTGCCAATGAACTTGCCTTCCGCATCGTAGTTATTATACAATTCATGTCCTTGGGAATCAAGCCCCGCATGCTGTGGGACCCAAAATACACCTGCCGGATAACCGACAGCCAATTGGGTTACATACGCATTACTCAACCCTCTTCCATTCGCATATCCATAGTGTCGGTTGGTGATGGTAAGGTCAATGCCCTTGAACTGGCCTGAAAGATTGGTAATATAATTTCG
>JAYVEZ010000321.1:0-2533 GCA_043773645.1 Cytophagales bacterium | reverse complement strand
CCTCCAGAAATTCTGACCCGTAAGATGTTTTGATCCTGGGATTCCGGACAGACTCCCTGAACAAGCTTTACCGGAATAAGCGACTGGATGAGATTGCCAGACTTCACGGTAAAAGCGGCGATGAAACGATGATCGATTTGATTGTCGCTGACAAATCCAGCATACCTTCCATCTTTTTTTTGATGTCGGAGGACAATGTGAAAAAAATGTTGCAATTGCCCTACGTCAGCATTGGGTCGGATGCTGCTTCGAGGTCAGCAGAAAAACCTTTTACTGATAGGGGGACGCATCCGAGGGTCTATGGATCTTTTGCCAGGTTTCTTGGAAAATATGTTCGCGAAGAAAAGCTGATGACGCTGGAAGAGGCGGTGAGAAGATTGACCTCTTTGCCGACCTCGAATTTGAAGATTAAAAAAAGAGGAATCCTCCATACCGGAAACTTTGCTGACGTGGTCATTTTTGACGCAGCCAAAATTCAGGATCACGCAACATTTGAATTGCCCCATCAATACGCAACCGGTGTGGTGCATGTCTTCGTCAACGGCGTTCAGGTATTGGCGGATGGAGAACACATGGGGGCCTTTCCCGGAAGATGTATTCGGGGTCCGGGTTGGAAGAAAAACTTTTCCGGCAAATGAAAGACCGGTTTTCCAATCGCGCAAAGCAATATGCCTCTTTCCGGCCCACCTATCCCCCTGAACTTTACGATTTTATTTTTAGTCATGTGAATCATTTTGAAGTGGCCTGGGATGCCGGCACTGGCAATGGACAGGTGGCAGCCGATCTTGCTAAAAGATTCAAGAAAGTATTGGCCACCGACATCAGCGCAAAGCAACTCGAAAATGCGCGTCAGGCGAAGAATGTTTTTTATTCGAAAGCCGGAGAAGTAACCGATATTCCGGGCCAAAGTGTTGACTTGGTCACAGTAGGTCAGGCTATCCATTGGTTTGACGGCGAAAAATTTTATCAGGAAGTTAAACGCGTGGCAAAACCTGAAGCCTTAATCGCGGTGTGGGGGTATGGGTTGCTCAGCATCCATCCGGAAATTGATGCACATTTAAAACATTTTTATACACAGGTAGTGGGGCCGTATTGGGACAAGGAACGAAAGCTCATTGATGAACACTATCACACACTCTCCTTTCCCTTTGAGGAAATCAAAACACCCTCGTTTCAATTTTCATTTGAGTGGTCCCTGGCAGAAATGCGCGGATATCTCGGAACCTGGTCATCTGTTCAAAAATACATTCAGGCCAATGGAATTAATCCGGTCGATGATTGTATAAAAAAAATCCAACCCTTGTGGAGCACGGAAAGGCAAACCATAAACTTTCCTTTATTTTTGAGACTGGGAAGAGTCGGAATCAGGTAAATAGCCTTGAATCTTTTGTCTTTTGAGCGTCTCCAAGAGCGGATCCTGGTAACTCGTTGCCAATTCCCACCTGCGATCAATGGATCGCATTAAATAACCTGCCCCATCTGATTTTGTGCAGGAGATCCGCCTCGGGGTCTATCGAAAGCCAAATGAATAAGGGTTTTCCGACAATATGATCCTCCGGAACAAAGCCCCAATACCGGGAGTCCCACGAGTCATGCCGGTTGTCGCCCATCATGAAATAGTAGTTTTGATTGAAAGTGTAATCCTCCACAGGCTTTCCGTCGATGATTAGCTTGTTTTTCTCCATGACCACACTTTTGTGACCTTCATATAACTTGATTACCTCGCCATAAAATCCCAATGTTGAATCGTTGACGACCATTTTCATTCCTTTTTCCGGCACGACAATAGGACCGTAATTGTCACCATTCCACGAATTGTTTTTTGTTGCAGGAAAGATTCTTTGTTCAGGGCCGTCGTTTGTTCTAAAATCGGTCCGAAATGAGATAATGTAGGGAGCGGATTTTACTTCCGCGACCTGAGCCGCCGTGAGCAGCATTTTGTAAATGGCGTACCCCTCCTCACTGAGTCCGAGGAATTGAAAATCATCATGATCAAGGCCAAGATGGACGAGATTACGTGAATGAATTTCTGTTTTGGAGGTAACGAGGTAGGAAAATTTCATGTTCTTCGGATTTTCCAGGGGTTGGCCATTTGCGAAGACAGTGCGATTAATTATCTCCAGGCGGTCTCCGGCAACCCCCACACATCGTTTTACATAATAGGTCTTAAGGTCTACCGGGTAGTCTACACCATCATTTAGTCCGCTCGGAGGAACATTAAAGACCACAACATCTTCTCTTTTTATTTGACTTATCCCGGGCAAACGGTAGGCGGGCAATTGTATCCAGGGTAGAAAAGAGGGTATTTGCGTTCCCGGGATTTTCTGGTGAATGAGCGGGATTTGCAAGGGGGTTCGTGGGGTAAGTGGACCATAGTGAATTTTGCTCACAAAGAGATAATCGCCCACCAATAATGAATTCTCCATCGATGGTGTTGGAATGACAAACGCCTGAACGGTGGACCACCGGATGAAAGTCGCAACCACCACAGCGAAGGTGATCGCATTAAACCATTCCCTGACAAAGGACTTGG
>JAYVEZ010000320.1:0-2984 GCA_043773645.1 Cytophagales bacterium | reverse complement strand
ATGGTATTGTAAAATTTCTGTTTGAGAGCGATTGAGTAACCCCGTTGAAATATTTTTCCCTGAGGCACTTCAGAATCTGCTGTAAAAAAGGGAGACCGTATCCCTTCAAACTCAAATTCATGTCCCAACCGTTGCTCATTGTAAAACTCAATGGCCAGTGGCATACGCCCCACAAATGAAAGCATGGGGTCACCCGCAATAATGACACTTCGGTATTCCGGGAAGCGTGGTTGAAAGTAGTAAAACCCTGTCTTCCGCGAACCCCTGGAGACAGCGGGAGCTGTCTTGCTTTTATTGATCAGTGAATTTATCTCGCCAGCCAATTCGTTGTTCTCATAAAAAGGTTTGTAATAACCTGAGAGTGTGCCATCCGGTTCATAAAGCTCCCATGTTCCTACGCGCAAGTCATCTTCCATTTGACCTTTCGTCTGAAGTGTGCCACTGGCATAGTACCCTTTGTAAATCCCTTTACCTTGAACGAAGTCGCATTCGCCGTCCACTTTGCCCAGGATTGAGAAATACTGCCACTTGCCATCGTACTTCCCATCTACGATCTGGCCCTTGGTTTTAAGCTTCTTACCTGGAAAGTATTCGCGGTATTCTCCTGTGCCATTGACATAGGTGATCTCACTTTTAATAGAGCCATCCTTGTTAAAACTACTCCAATAACCATTCTTCCTCCCCTCAACATATTCTCCGGTAGCACTGATGGTACCATCTTCAAAATAATACTTCCAGAGCCCAACCGTTACATCGTTCTCATAAAATCCAGAAGAGGAAACTTTCCCTGTCGGGTAATACTGCTTCCATTCACCTGTCTTTTTTCCATTCACATAGTCACCTTCATTCTGAAGGGTACCGTCCTCCGAGAAGTACCTCCAATGGCCCACATTCCTGGCGCCCGCTCTGGGGCCTTCAGCATATACCTTGCCTGAATGGTAATATTCCGTATATCGACCATGATCATCCGTATATTCTCCTTCACCCCGCCGGGTACCATCCTCGAAATAGGCGTTCCACAATCCCGACCTTTTGTTGGAAACAAATCCCCCCTTTTCCTTCAGTTCTCCACTTTCAAAATAGATTTTCCACTCCCCCTCCCGATTCTTTCCATTGATGGTTCCCTCCATGCTCTTCACCCCATTCTCAAAAAAATATTCCCATACCCCGTAGTTGGAACTCTGCCGAAGGATACCTCGCATTTTGACATTCCCTGTCTCAAAATAGAATTCCCATACCCCCGTTGTTTCGTTGTTCACGAACTGCCCTTTGGATTCCATTCCACCATTCAGGAAATAAGAGATATACCTGCCTTGAAGGATATTCTGAAGGGTATCCTTAACCTGATAAATCTCCTTTATGTTCTTCTTTTCCTTGTCGTAATAGACATATCTCGTCACGCTTTGGGAGCGTCCGGCAATTGCCAAAAAAATCAATACAATGGACCAGATAAACCTGTTCACAGCCAACGGATTATGAAAGATAAAATTACAAAATTATGATGATTGATGCCTTTGCGGGAATAGGTTGTACATCCTAACCGTCCTCAGCCTTGGCGCAACGCCTTTTCAACGCCCTGTCTGCCCCAATCCGCCTTTTCCTGGTTCGTCCATAAAGCGGGAAAAAATGTGATCTTCTGAAACCGTGGAGGTAAGTATTTCTGCCAGTTGGTTCCTCCGGTGGCTTTGATATCGTCAGGATCTTTGTGGAGATATCGGCCAGCGGACTTCATATGGGCCAATGGCCAAAATACATTGGCGAGGAGGTCATATTCCCGCAGGCGCGAAATCACATCGGCGTCTCCAGAGAAATTCTTCACGTACAACTTCCAAAAATTTTGGTCTCTGTATTGCATGCCTAATTCCTGGAACCGCTTCATATACTTTTCTTCAAATTGCTGAAGGGTAAGTGTCTTTTTCCCGGAGGACAATTCCGTGGCCCCACTTCGCCAGTAAAGCTTTTCCACTTGTTGGACAATATCACTATCCGTTTCCATGGCGGCGCGGTGCTGAATGTCGACGAGGTGAATCATATCTGTCGAACAGATTTCAATCATCCGGTATTGGGCCGATTGAAACCCACTCGCTGGCAGAAGTGACATCCTGAATTTTAAGAATTGATCGCGCTCCATGCCATCGGTCATGATGTCGAATGAATCGGTGAGGTTCCTAAAATAACGAATGATTCTTTCCAGTCGCGCGATGAAGAAGGCCTTGTCCAACTTCTCCCGCGCTACAATTTGTTCTATCTCCCAGAGCACAAGATTAAAATACAACTCAGTAATTTGATGGTAGGTGATAAACACCTTTTCGTCCGGAAACTGGGTCTTCGGATTTTGCAAGCTCAGCAGCGTCTCCAGGTGAATATAATCCCAATAGGTCAGGTAGTCTGAATGCAGCAAGCCATCGAGGTAGGATGACATGTCCTGCCCCATCACGGCATATTTCTGTTGTAGCTTTACCAACAGTTCCTGCAACTTTGGATCAAGGGAAGAATCCATTTATTCGCTAAATTTGGAGCAAATTAAGAAATAGTATGTCAACAATAACTCCTTCAGAACCCAAGGCAAAAAAATCGTTGAAGCAAGACGTATACGAGCAACCGGATTTTTATCAAATCGACAGCTTGCTCACCGAAGAACACAAACTCATCCGCAGTTCCATCCGGGATTTCGTGAAGAAAGAGATATCACCTTACATAGAGGATTGGGCACAACGCGCACACTTCCCTTATGAAATCGTAAAGAAATTTGGAGAGATAGGAGCCTTCGGTCCCACCATCCCAGAACAATACGGTGGAGGAGGTCTTGATTATATCTCCTATGGAATCCTGATGCAGGAAATTGAGCGGGGAGATTCCGGCATGCGCTCAACAGCTTCGGTTCAAGGATCATTGGTAATGTATCCGATTTATAAATTTGGAAACGAGGAACAACGGAAGAAATACTTACCGAAGCTGGCATCAGGTGAATGGCTCGGCTGCTT
>JAYVEZ010000319.1:0-11716 GCA_043773645.1 Cytophagales bacterium | reverse complement strand
CAGTACAAAAAATTCTTCAACCAAGGGCTGGTCCCTCAAATCCAGGTCATTTGAACTCCGTACGACCAGATTGTGAAATCCATTGGCTGTCAGTGCACGGACAATGGCAGACCCTACCATTCCACTATGCCCCGCCACATAAATTTTGGACCCTTTCTCCATCATGATTCCTTTGGACGGAGAACTGAATAACCTCCTTCTTTCAACAATATTGCTTTTCGGAATTCTTCAAGATCGGCATGCACCATTTCATCCACCATTTCCTGCAGCGTATGTGTCGGCTGCCAGCCCAGCTTCTCCTTGGCCTTTGCTGCATTGCCAATCAGCAGTTCAACTTCAGTCGGCCGATAATAGGCTGGGTCAATTTCAATAATCGTTTGTCCTGCCTTCGCTTTAATGGTGGGGTTGTTAACCGACTCCACAATTCCAACCTCTTTGGCACCTTTACCTCTAAATGAAATGGAAATGCCCGCAGCCTCAAACGCCATGATACACAACTGGCGCACTGAAGTCTTGATTCCCGTTGCAATGACAAAATCTTCTGGCGTTGAATGCTGTAACATCTTCCACATCGCCTCCACATAATCCTTCGCATGACCCCAGTCGCGCTCTGCGTTGAGGTTACCCAAAAATATTTTTTCCTCCAGGCCGAGTGCTATTTGGGCGACCCCGCGAGTAATTTTACGTGTGACAAATGTCTCGCCCCGCAGTGGACTCTCATGATTGAAAAGAATTCCGTTCACTGCAAACATGTTGTATGCCTCACGGTAGTTGACGGTAATCCAGTAGGCATAAAGCTTTGCAACTCCGTAGGGAGAGCGTGGATAGAAAGGTGTCTTCTCGTTTTGCGGAACCTCCTGAACCAGTCCATATAATTCTGAACTGCTGGCCTGATAGAACTTTGTTTTCTCTGTCAAACCCAATAAACGCATGGCTTCGAGTATGCGAAGTGCTCCAATCCCATCAGCGTTTGCAGTATACTCAGGCTCTTCAAATGAAACCTTCACGTGACTCATCGCACCGAGGTTATAAATTTCATCAGGCTGGACCTCCTGGATGATGCGGGTGATGTTGAGCGCGTCGGTCAGGTCACCATAATGAAGGTGAAAGCGGGAACCCGTTTCATGCGGGTCTTGATAGAGGTGGTCGATGCGGGCAGTATTGATCAAAGATGACCGTCGCTTGATGCCATGAACTTCATAGCCCTTTGACAGCAGCAATTCGCTCAAATAGGCTCCGTCTTGTCCTGTAACTCCTGTAACCAAAGCCCTCTTCTTCATCATCGTATTCAAATATTAATAAACTGGATATTATTCTATTTTATTATTCAACTGTATACTTCTGAAAGCTGAATATGAAAACCCAAAACCCGAAGTACTTCCGTCTCAATCATCTTTTTCTAATTTTTTGAGTCTTCGCTTTGCATCCTTGAAGGCCTCGTCTTTCCGACCCGCTTTTTTCTTCACTTCTTTGAAATATTTGCTAGCCTCAGCCTTATGGCCTTGCTTTTGTGCAATCTCTCCAAGTGAGATAAGGGAGTAAAGATAATAACCCGATTCCGTAGCGCCACTTTGTTCTGAGAATGTAACGGCCATCTCATAGTATTTTTTGGCTTCCTCCGGCTGCCGACGGGCATCCCCAAGCTGTCCAAGGAAAAAAGAGGCATATCGTCCGCTATTTGCTTCATAGCCCGTCATACCACTATCGATCCTGGACAGAACTTCTTTCGATTGGAGCTCCATCTCCGGGTACATCCCACGGGCATAAAGCATCCGTGCATAGTACCGGTGGAAATAGGGATTATCCGGGTATGTCTGGTGTAAATATTCAGACAGTTGAAGGGCTTCCTCATTCTTGTTTTCATAGCTATTCCAAATCCGCATCAACCACACCATGGCTTCGGTGCGTGTATAAAATGCGTTATAAGAAACTTCCTTGAGCTGCTTCAGGCCGAGCTCTTTGTCGCCCTTGGGAAATGCCCAGAGGATAAGCTTCAGCGCCGGATAGTTTTCAGGCACCCACACTGAAAAGTAGTTGTACAGCGCATCCCCAAACAGGAGTTCCGGACTCAGGTAGTTTTTTTTCTTGCATTCGTCCAAGTAGTTCAATGCTTTCTTTCCTGCAACGGCCGCTTTCCTCCATTCCTTACGTTCCTCATCTGAATAAAGCCTTCCCTTGAACCCGTATGCAGCCGACAGAAAAAAGGATGCTTCAGTTGCGTATTCGGGGTTGTTGTCGTGCAAGTGGTCTGCTATGCGGATGGTGCTGTCCATATAAGCAAGGAAACGTTCATCGTGTGAAGTATCCTGGGTGTTGGGCATGATTTTCCACCATTCACTCAGACCCAGCAGAAAATACGGAAGGGGATGCCAGGCATACTTTTGTTTGAACCATCGAAATTGCTGTTCTGCCGTTTCAAACTTAAAGTTGTAAAGATCGTTCAACGCTTGGGTAGTCTCCAATTGAACGGTGATATCAGAAATCAAAATAATGGTGGTGTCCTTCTTTGCCTGGGCACTTGCAGACACCGAAATCAAACCAAGGAACAGAGCGAACAATAATTTACCCCTATCTTTCACAATCGCAAAAGTAATAAGCCGCAGTCAGTAAACAGTATGGAAACGTCATCAGAAGAAAAATCAATATTCTCAGTACCCAAGCGACAGACCCTGCTGTTGCTGTGCCTTGCCACCCTCACCGTACTTTTCATCAAAAAAACCATGATCGAAAACGAAACGGCGGCATTTGAGTTCCTCGCTGATCAGCCACAAGGTTCCATTTTGTACTTGCGCAGTGCATTTCAATACCTTTCCATCCCTCTGATTTATTTATGGAAGTTTACAGTCCTGGGGTTCGTAATCTGGGTCGGATGCTTTTTGTTTGGGTACCGGGTGACTTTTTCTCAGTGCTGGGGCATCGTGCTGGTGGGCGAATTTGTTTTCCTCGTTCCAGAGATAATCAAGATTGTCTGGTTTTTTGCCTTTCAATCCGATCCTAATTTCTATGAGATACAGGCCTTTTATCCCTTCTCACTCATGAACCTGGTCGACTACCAGGAACTCCCTACACGGTATGCTTACCCCTGCAAGGCACTGAATTTGTTCGAACCTTTGTACTGGTATGTGTTGGCCCTCGGCATACAACACTTCGCGAAAAAAGGGTTGAAGCCCGCTTGGACAATCGTATTGGGATTCTATGTACCCATTTTTCTTTTGTGGCTATTGTTTTACATTATCGTTTACAATTAGTCCTACTTTGTCAAGTTTATCAAATGATACATAATTCTCGGGAAGGGGTCACAAAGCCCACGACGAAAGCACAAAGGGACACAATGAAATTAGAGGTCAAATTGCATACTAAAATTAAATTCTTCGTGATTTCTTTGTGCCTGCGCACCGAAGTGCTTCGGCACACAGGTGTGCCTCCTTGGTACCCGTCGTGACCTTGCCCTTGTATTTCGCAACAGTTCGGAAAAGATGATTCAAGTTGACAAAGTAGGATTAGTCTTGGCACGAACAAGCCATTAAAAGAATGTCTTGATGCTTTGGCTGATATGGGCCACCTGCTCTTCGCTCATGCCTGGCCACAACGGCAAACTCAAAATGGTTTCGCTGATTTTTTCAGATACCGGAAATTGCCCTTTGGTAAAACCAAGTGTTTGATACGCGAGTTGTAAATGCGGGGGTATTGGGTAATGAACATCCGTTTCTATTCTCCGCAACTGTAGAAATTGGCGAAGAAGCCCCCTTCGATTTGTGCGAATCACAAAGAGATGATTATTTGAATAGAAACCGTCAGCCTCCACAGGAAGAACAAGATCACCCACACCCTTCAGCAGCCGTTGATAATGGAGCGCATGTTCTCTTCGCTCCCTATTCCAGGTATCAAGGTATTTTAGCTTTGTTCTCAGGAAGGCAGCTTGCAATTCGTCCAACCGGGAATTGATACCTACCACATCGTGATGGAAGCGCTGTACGGTACCATAATTGCGCAAGCTTTTTGCTTTTTTTGCGAATTCAAAATCATCGGTTGTGATGGCCCCCCCGTCGCCCAGCGCTCCCAGGTTTTTGGTCGGATAAAAACTCGTCGCATTGAGGAGACCAAAACTTCCTGTCTTCTTACCATGAATGCTTGCACCGTGTCCCTGTGCGTTGTCTTCTACGATGACTATTCCTTTTGACTGGGCCAAAGTGATCAACGAAAATAATGTCGCCGGTCTTCCATACAGATTGACTGGCACGATGGCCTTTGTTCTTGAGGTGATGGCCTCCCCTAGCAAGCCCTCATCAATACAATATGTATTCGGATCAACCTCCACCGGAACAAGTCGCGCGCCTGTCCGGCTCACAGCCATCCAGGTAGGAGCGCAGGTGAGGGTAGGGACAATTACTTCATCTCCTCCTCCAATGCCAAGAATTTTTAAAGAGATGTATAGTGCATCGAGTCCATTGGCAACAGCAACGCAATGGTTCACTCCGGAATAGGCAGCATATTCCTTTTCAAAAGCCTCCACCTCCCCGCCCAAGACAAAAATGTTTCGGTCCATCACTTTCCTGAAACCTTCATCCAATTCTGCACGAATAAGGTCGTGTTGAGGCTTCAGCGACAAAAATGGGATGGACTGCATTCCGCTAAGTTAGAGAGGGCTTTTTATTAGGCAACTATAAAAACTCACCCAGGGTGGCAATGGACTATCGACTATTCCTTAATTTCGCCCCTCAAGTTTTTGAAAAACAACGAAATGAGTTTCCAAAAGACCAATAATATCTTCGGCTGGCTTGCTTTTGCCATCGCTCTAATCACTTACTGGCTTACGTTTGAAGAGACAGCAAGCTACTGGGACTGTGGTGAATTCATCGCCGTGGCCTACAAATTGGAGGTTTCGCACCCTCCTGGAGCGCCGCTTTTTATGCTATTGGGAAGGATGTTTTCCTTCCTCGCATTCGGCGATGTAACGAAGGTTGCCTACTGGATCAATTTCATGAGTGTGCTCGCAAGCGCCTTTACCATCCTGTTTTTGTTCTGGTCCATTTCCCTCTTTGGCAGAAAAATGATGGGTGTTAAGAAAGATTCGGAGCTTAGCGATGGTCAAATATGGACCCTGATGGGTGCTGGCCTGGTGGGCGCGTTGGCCTACACTTTTTCCGACTCATTTTGGTTTTCGGCAGTAGAGGCAGAGGTGTATGCCATGTCTTCATTCTTTACAGCATTCGTCGTATGGGGGATCCTGAAGTGGGATGTCATTGAAGATGATGCGGCGGCGAATCGATGGCTCGTCTTCTTTGCCTACATCGTTGGACTGTCCATCGGGATTCACATGCTCAACCTCGTCACCATCCCTGCACTGGCATTGATATATTATTTTAAGAAGTATCAGCCTACACAATGGGGCATCATTGCCGCCCTGGGCGTGAGCGGTGGGTTGGTCATATTCATCAATGATATCATTGTACCAGGCCTGCCCTCGTTGGCCGGTGGCTTTGAACTATTTTTTGTCAATAACCTTGGCCTGCCCTTCGGATCGGGTGTGATCGTTTTCATCCTGATGCTCATTGGAAGTTTGGTCTTCGGTATCCGGTATTCCCAGGTGAACAACAAGCCTGTCCTGAATACATTTTTGTTGTCCACTGCATTCATCCTGATCGGGTATGGTTCATATACCACCATCGTCATCCGCTCAAACTTCGATACCCCGATAAACGAAAACGCTCCAAAAGATGTGATGTCATTCGTGCGGTACCTGAAACGCGAACAGTATGGCAGCCGCCCTTTGATCTATGGATCATACTTCACGGCCAAAATCATTGACTTCAAGGATGGTGCCGCGGTTTACACCAAAGGAAAAGACAAATACGAAATCACAGACCACAAACTGGAATACGTTTACGAACCAGGGCAGGAAACAATTATGCCCCGCGCCTGGAATCCGGAATACAAGAAGTCATATCAAGACATCATTGGCTTAAAAGAAGGTGAGAAACCTTCGTTCACCCAAAACATTTACTACATGTTTCGCCAGCAAATCGGCCACATGTATATGCGCTATTTCATGTGGAATTTCGCGGGTCGGGAAAGTGACATCCAGGGCGCTGACTGGTTGGGAGTCCGCGGATGGTTTGAGAAGCTTCCCATGGAGTTGGCCGAAAACAAGGCACGCAATAATTTTTTCATGATACCCTTTATCCTGGGACTCATTGGCATGTTTTACCAATTTGTCAAAGACACAAAGAATTTTGCGGTCGTGGGACTCTTGTTCGTCATGACCGGCGTGGCCATCGTCGTGTACTTGAATGCACCGCCGGAAGAACCACGCGAACGAGATTATATTTACTCAGGATCCACGTATGCATTTACTTTCTGGATAGGCCTCGCGGTAATTGCGATTTCGGATTTTGCCAATCGCTTCCTGAAGAATATGAAGACCAGTGCGGTGGCTGCCACCGTATTGGGTCTTACAGCCCCCATACTCATGGGCGCCGCTGGCTGGGATGACCACAACCGATCCAATCGCTTCTTTTCAGTAGACTCCGGTAAGAATTACCTGTCTTCCTGTGATCCCAACGCTGTGATCTTCACCGGAGGGGACAACGATACTTTCATGCTTTGGTACGCCCAGGAAGTCGAAGGCCACCGTACCGACGTGCGCGTGGTGGTGCTGAGCTATTACAACACCGACTGGTACATAGAGCAGTCCATGATGAAACAAAACAAGTCAGAGCCGTTTAAATACACCTTGACCCTGGATCATTATCGTCAGGGAGGGTTCAATGATGTGTTGTACTACCAGGACATGAAAATACCCAGCATTGATTTACACCAGTTTCTGAGTTTGTTGAAGAAGAATTATCCTCAGTTGCGCTATGATAGAAATAACCTCGTTCCGAGCAAGGTATTCACCCTCGACATCAACAAGCAGGAGGTCATCGCAAAAGGAATCATACCCAAAGGCATGGATAGTCTGGTGGTGGACCAAATGAGAATAAGACTCAAAGGAAATGCCCTGGAGAAGAAGGATCTTGCCTTCCTGGATGTGCTTGCCAGCAACAACTGGGATCGTCCCATTTATCTCAACAACACTTCCCTCTCCCAGCTGAACCTCGACTTGCGTGCCTATGTGGTACAAGAAGGAAATGCCTACCGCGTATTGCCTGTAAGAAATACGCGGAAAGACCGCGAGAACCTGGTTAACACTCAGTCATCATATGATAAG
Source organism: Cytophagales bacterium (assembly GCA_043773645.1). Lineage (GTDB taxonomy): Bacteria > Bacteroidota > Bacteroidia > Cytophagales > Cyclobacteriaceae > ELB16-189. The sequence continues at coordinate 4,506 of JAYVEZ010000319.1, read as the reverse complement.
ATGCTTAACCAATTCGGTTACCGCGGACTTGATAACCCCAAACTATATTACAATGAGGATTACAAGGGCTTCGTACAGAATCACCGTGGATCACTCAATTCCCTTGCGGAGGCACTGATCGATGAGGGTGACACGGTACGAGCCAAGAACGTGCTGTTCTTCAGCCTTGACAAGATTCCAGACAAAGCCATACGGTATGATCTCACCGCCGTATCACAGGTGGACCTCCTTTTCAAGATCAATGAAAAGACCAAAGCCCTCGAAATCGCCAACACCCTCGGACCTCGGGCCATCGAGATGGCCGACTATGAGACAAAGAAGTATTCGGGCATTTCCATTGAGATTCAACGAAACTTGTATGTACTCGGCGAACTGCAACGAATTTTGTACGAGAATGGCGAGAATGAACTTGCCAAGAAATATGAGGATGCTTACCAGAGAATTATTGAGGGATTGCAGGTAACGGAAGGGTCCAACAGGCGGAATTTCTAGAGGTTATTTTCTAACGACAAGAAACAGGTCCAGCGCACGAGCAGCTTCATTCGTCACGAGATAGTCTGTGTGCGAGATGCTGGAAACCAGTTCGTCTGCACCGTCCTTCAATTTATTCCGATTCAACCGGTTCATCAGGTCATAGGGAACCCGAAGCAGGAATGCCGGAAGCCGGTGTTGTAAATCAAGTACATCCCAGCGCATCAGCCTGCCAACTGATTCTCTGTTGCGCTCATGGTAGGCCATCACTTTTTCATTGCCTGTGATGCCCCGCATCTCCACATGCTGAAAAATGGTCTTCGCCAAATCAGTCAGTTCTTCAGATGTGTACTCACGAATATGCCACGGATTTCGGGACAGTGATAGTGGACGGTTCGGTGTCGTGATCAATGCAACTCCTCCAGGTCGTAAAACACGACGGATCTCTTTAAGGAACAGAATATCATCTTCAATGTGTTCAATTACCTGAAAGCTCACAACGCAGTCGAATGAGGCCTCTGGATATGGCAAAGGGGGAAGGTGACCGCTCACAAATTTTCCGTTAGGATATTTCTTGCCCAGCATGGCAATGACACCTTCAATCTTATCAATCGCAGAATATGATAATGTGAGGGGCAGCAGGAGATCAATCCCCCTTCCTTCGCCGCACCCCACTTCTAGAACATCTCCCCTCACCCATTCATTCGCAGCAAAATACGGTTTAAGCAATCGCTGGTGCAGGGGGTTGTCAGAGGGGAGCTGATCCGAGGTTATTTCTGTAGTATAAATTCTTGCCATAGGCGCGTAAAAATACTGTTTTTGTTGATGTACCGATTCTCTCCGTTTCTTCGTTATTTTACGAAGTGTAAGGCCAGCCCACCGAAGGCTACAGGTGTGAAAACCAGCGGTCGCTACATAATAAGTAATTTGATTCCCTGAATAGCTGAACCAGCATGAAGTTTATACCTTTTTGGTCTTTGCTGTTGGCGTCGTTGGTTGGGCACAGCCAGGCGGTGAACAGCATCAATTTTAGCTATCTCTATAACCTCCAAGGTGAGGTGTCGATGCAGCTTCATCCCGTGGTGAAGGGGGATAGCATCACAGTCTTTTACTTGCTTACCGCCAGCAATCCGTCGGTTACTTCCTATTTGATTCAATGGGAAAAAAAGGATTCCTACAGTCAGAGGCAAGGTGGGATTTTCATGCCCCGCGATACAGTGGCGCTTTCAAAAGGATCGGTAGAAGGAAAATTCAGGTTCCTCAAACCCGATAAGCCATGGGTTCTTGTGGCCAAGGTGACTAATGCGACCTCTTCCAAAAGTTGGTTCTTCATCAAGCAAATTGAAGCTCATTATCCCGTCAATGGCATGCTGGAAAGAAGCGGATTGCCTCAATGGCTCCCCTATCAATCAGCATCGGGCCGCTACAGGGTGGACGGAAGCAACCCGGGCAAGCAAATTCATTTCTCTTTTTACCGCGATAATTTCCCAACGCCGTCTCCTCCTTTTGCGGACAAAGAATTTAAAATGGACAAGTTTCTCTTCCCGGATTCAACTTTCACCGTTATCTCGGGACAGGAAGTGGGCCCCTTCAGCCAGGAAGGCCTCTACCTTGCACAAGAAGACACTTTATCTTCAGCGGGCTTCTCCTTCCTTGTGAAGAAGGATCCATACCCCAAGTACAACAAGCTGGCCGACTTGAAGGGCCCCCTCTTATTCGTCACGACCCGCGTGGAGAATGATCAGATTGGCGATGCCGGGGAAGACAAGACAAAATTTGATAAAGTCATTCTGGGCATCACGGGTGACAAAGAGCGGGCAAAAACATTCATGCGCAATTATTTCAAGCGGGTTGAATACGCTAACTTCTTTTTCACCTCGTACAAAGAAGGGTGGAAGACAGACCGCGGAATGGTCTTCATGGTTTTTGGAGCACCTGATGAGGTGATGATGAATGCTCAGCAGGAAGTATGGGCCTATAAGAATCCACACATGCAGTTCACATTCAACAAGGCCGGCAGCGTATACTGTCCAGATCATTATGTCTTGATCCGCGACAAAGAATATGCGGAGGATTGGTACCTGACAGTGGACTTATGGAGAAAAAGCCGGTTCTGATCTTATTTGTTTTCTTTGTGCCAATATTTGTTCAACACCCCCCTTTCACAAAGAACAACCAATGGAAAAAGCTGAACTAATCTATGGTACCCGGGCCGTCATGGAGGCCGTGCGGGCTGGAAAGCAAATTGAAAAAATCTACTTGCAGGCCGGCCTGACCAACGACCTGATGAAGGAATTGGTCGGTGCCCTGAAAGATCATAATGTGCCCTACAGCTGGGTGCCGCTGGAGAAGATTAACCGCCTTACAACGCGGAACCATCAGGGGGTGGTGGGCTTCCTGTCTGCCGTGCTCTATGCGTCGCTTCAGGTGCTTATTGACAAGGCCTACGCTGAAGGCCGCACTCCATTCTTTCTTTTGCTGGACCGCATCACCGATGTAAGGAACTTTGGTGCCGTAGCCAGGACTTGTGAATGTGCAGGGCTCGATGCGTTGGTGATTGAGGAGAAGGGCAACTCACCGGTCACCAGTGATGCGATGAAAACATCCGCAGGCGCCTTGAACCATATTCCGGTTTGTCGGGTCAAGTCACTGAAGCAAGCCATCAAAGAGCTACAGGATAATGGTATTCAAGTTGTAGCCTGTACGGAAAAGGCTTCCAAAGTATTGTATGAATTGGACCTCAGCACACCCACCGCTTTGCTATTGGGGTCAGAGGAAGACGGGATCGCTGCACCCTTGCTTAAGGATGCGGACAGAGTCGCCAAGATTCCGATGAATGGAAAAATAGAATCGCTGAACGTGTCAGTCGCCGCCGGTATTGCAATTTATGAAGTGGTCAGACAGAAATCTTATAAGTAGTCACTGCTGTTGGGCTTTGCCTTCAAGTCATTTACATAGCGACGGAACAATTCTTCCTTGTCCTTTTCGCAGATGATCACTACGTTGTCAAAAATGCCAATGAGGTAGCCGTTGAGTCCCTGCACCACCAATAATTTGTCATTGGTTCCTTTGATGACAGAGTTTCGTGTATCGTATACCAGCACATTGCCATTCACTACATTGTTATGCTCATCCCGGGCCGATGCCTCGTGAAGGGAGGCCCAGGAGCCAAGGTCCGACCAGGAGAAATTACCAAGCGAAACATAGACATTGTCGGCCTTCTCCATGACTCCATAGTCAATGGAGATGCTTTTGGTTTGGGCATACACTTGCGCAATCACGGCTTTCTCATCGGGGGTGAAGAGTTGGGGTCGGATTTCTTCAAAAGCCTCCGACAGGTCAGGCAGGTAACGTTCAAACGCGGCGAGGATGGCTTTGACTCCCCAGACAAACACGCCAGAGTTCCAAACAAAATCTCCGCTCTCCAAAAAAGTCTTAGCCAGTACCATGGCGGGCTTCTCTGTAAATGTCTTTACTTTTTTAAGACTGGACTTCCCCTCCAAAAACTGAATGTAACCATAGCCGGTCTCAGGCCGGGTGGGCTTGATGCCGAGGGTAATTAATTTATCCTGTGACTTAGCTTGGTCCACTGCTTTCTGGATCGTCTGCAGGAACTCCTTTTCACTGAGGATCAGGTGGTCTGTAGGACTGACAATCATCACAGCCTCCGGATCCCTGCAGAAAATCTTGTTGGCAGCGTAGGCAATGCAAGGTGCGGTATTTTTCCGCATGGGTTCCGACAATATTTGATCAGGATGCGTGATGGAAAGTTGCTCCTGAACAAGGGAGGCATGCTCTTCATGCGTGACAATCCAAATATTTTCAGGAGCGCAAATGGAAGAATAACGATTGTAAGTCGATTGAAGAAGTGTTTTGCCTGTACCCAATACATCCAAAAACTGCTTGGGTTTGGCGTACCGGCTGTAGGGCCAGAAGCGTGTGCCAACACCACCCGCCATAAGGACCACATGTAAATTTTTATCCATTTGACAGGCTTAGAATAACATTTAGTAGTTGATTCCGTTCACTATGAAC
>JAYVEZ010000318.1:0-3277 GCA_043773645.1 Cytophagales bacterium | reverse complement strand
TTCCCGGAGGAATGACAGTACGGTCGCCGAATCGAAATCATACTGATGCTTGCTTGGCTCCATCGGTTTTGGCTCAATCAGGAAGGCACCCTTGAATCCTTGCTTTCTGCCATAGTCTTTTGCCATGTGCAGGAAGCGGGCCATGTGTTCTTGCTCACGCTTCATATTGGTATTCAACAATGAAAGGTAGCCCTCCCTTCCCCCCCAGAAGACATAATTTGATCCACCCAATGCAATGGTAGCATCAATTGCATTCTTCACCTGGGTAGCGGCATAACAAACAACCTGAAAATCCGGATTCGTGGCAGCACCATTCATGTAGCGCGGATTTGAAAACAGGTTGGCAGTTCCCCACAACAACTTCACCCCAGATTCTTTTTGCTTCTGCCTAGCATAAGCCACGATTATTTCCAGTCTTTTCTCCGACTCCTTGAGTGATGGTGCTTCATCAACAATATCAAAATCATGAAAACAGTAATAGGGCGCTCCGATTTTTGTTATGAACTCAAACGCGGCGTCCATCTTGTCTTTGGCCCTTTGGATGGGATCCTCACTTTTCAACCAAGGAAAGTTTTTCGTCGGCATACCAAAAGGATCGCCGCCATTGCCACAGAAGGAATGCCAATACGCTATCGCAAAGCGGAGGTGTTGCTCCATGGTCTTTTTTCCAATTTTTGCCGTCGGGTTATAAAATTTGAATGCCAGGGGATTGTCCGATCTGCTTCCTTCGAATGGAATTGTGCGAATGCCCTTGAAAAATTCGGTTTTGCCTGATTGTGCCTTCATAGGTAATTATTCAAAATTTGTCTCCAATGCGCATATGAATGTAAATATTTTTCAGAAAGGTTCGAAGCAGGTTCTTGGGACTCCCTCCGTCTCAATCCCTGAAACACTTCCGAAAATGAAACATAAATTCCCGCACCCAATCCAGCACCCAGGGCTGCACCGGTTGCTCCATCCGTATCATATAATTCCAGTGGAACACCGGTGGTGTTTACAAATGCCTCCCTGAAAAGAGGGCTCAGGAACATGTTCGCATGCCCTGCCTTGATGACCTTGGTTTTTAATCCCATCTCCTCCAGGATTTCAAGGCCATACTTCATGGCGAATACAATTCCTTCCTGGCTTGCCCGCAGGATATGCGATTGCGTATGCCTGTTAAAATCTAAACCATGGAGTGAAGACCCGATCATTTTGTTTTGCAAAATCCGTTCGGCTCCATTGCCAAAAGGGAGAAAGCTCAGACCTTCGGCTCCTACGGCTGCGTCATTGGCCAGCGCATTCATTTTATCATAGGAATAAAGTTGATCCCCTTCACCGCTTAGGTTCTTTCTGAGCCACCGGTTCAAAATTCCCGTTCCATTGACGCAGAGTAAAACACCATTTCTCTTTTTTCCTGGTTCATTGCTTACGTGAACGAATGTATTGACGCGCGACCTTTGATCGAAGATGTCTTGATCCGAAACGCTATAAATAACACCGGAGGTCCCCGCCGTGGCCGCAGTTTCGCCGGGATTTACAACGCCCAACGAAAATGCATTATTGGGCTGATCGCCGGCGCGGTATGAAATAATCGTGTCCTTGGGGAGTCCGAGTTCTGCCGAAGCGGAGGGGGTAATCTTGCCTTGGTTTGAAAACACTTTTGTCAGCGTGGGCAGAAGTCTTTCTTCAATTCCATATTCCAGCAAGAGCTCCGTTGCCAAACCTTCCTTAGCATAATCCCAAAATATGCCCTCAGATAATCCTGAGTCGGTTGTAAGTATCTCCCCCGTCAACTTCATGGCGATGTATTCTCCCGGGAGCATCGCCTTATGAATGCGTTTATACAATTCAGGTTCATTTTCTCTTACCCACCGCAGTTTTGATGCCGTAAAATTGCCCGGAGAGTTCAGATAATGGCGGAGACAAAATTCTTCACCCAATTTATTGAATGTATGATCGCCTATGGCAACCGCCCGGCTATCACACCAGATGATGGACGGGCGAAGCACTTCCAGATCCTTGCCCACCAATACCAATCCATGCATTTGATAGGAAATTCCGATAGCCTGGATGGCGGATATGGAGATATTTGATTTGGCTATACAAGTTCTAACGCTAATCACCACATGATCCCACCACATTTGCGGGTCCTGTTCTGCCCAACCTGGTTGCCATGACACCATGGCCATTTCTTCCGGTGGTGATTGTGATGATGCGAGGCTTCGTCCGGATCGTACTTCCACCAAAGTGGCCTTCACATAGGAACTACCCACATCTATTCCAAGCAGATAACCGGACTTATTCATGGACCACAAAATACATATTTTGACCGAAGGACGACAATGCAATGTGCACTATGTTGAATCCCTTGCTTAAACAAATAATTCCTCACATCTTCCGTAACCAAACCAATTCCCATGAACCAGACCATTAATTCATCACGACTATTCCTCGCCAGTTGTATGGCGCTGATTGTCACTGCCATGACATTTGCCATCAGGGCCAGACTGGAGCTTGTATTTCAAACTGATTTTCAACTCAGCAGTGAGGACATTGGGTTTGCTTTTGCCCCCGCCTTCTATGGCTTTACCATTGCCATGATTATTGGGGGTCCACTGGTTGATATCCTCGGTATGAAAAGGATTGTGTGGATTGCCTTTATCTGTCATGCGGCGGGCATCGTGCTCACAATCACTGCCACCGGTTTTTGGTCACTTTTCATCGGGGTACTGGCTACCGGTTTGGGCAACGGTATGGTCGAAGCGGCCTGCAACCCGCTGGTCACTTCCCTCTTTTCCAATGAAAAAATCAAGATGCTCAACCGCTTTCATGTCTGGTTTCCAGGTGGGATCATGATCGGAAGCATCATAGCATATTTCATGATTGATCTTGCCCACCTGAACTGGCAAATGCTGGTGGCGGTGCTGGCAATTCCTTTGGCTGCGTATGGCTTTCTTTTCTATGGGCAGGACTTACCCAAGACCGAAAGGGTTACGCTCGGAATTTCGACCGGCGATATGTGGAAAGCGGCTGGCTCTCCTCTTTTTATTTTCATGGGAATTTGTATGCTGCTCACTGCCTCTACAGAATTGGGTACAAACCAGCGGATTGATTCACTGCTACAGTCCACTGGAGTCCCGGCCATTCTGGTGTTGGCATTTATCAACGGCATTATGGCCATCGGAAGGGGCATGGCGGGTTCGGTGGTGCACAAACTTAGTTCGGCTGGAATGCTGCTGTTTTCTGCCGTATTTTCTCTTCTGGGCCTGATTGCCATGAGTTATGCCACTGGTCC
>JAYVEZ010000317.1:0-7095 GCA_043773645.1 Cytophagales bacterium | reverse complement strand
AAGTCTGCTGCTGAACCTCGATCCAAAAAATTGGAAACTGATCGAAGGGTGGCCTGATAAAATACAGCGGTACAAAGATCCAATTTTCAAATTCAAAGTGCGTGACAAGGAAATTGGTATCAAAACCCATACGGAATCATTATCGCACTTGGCCATCCCTAAGATTGCTTTGCCAAAATATAATGCCTGGGGCGATTTATTGAAGTGGATGCTACAAGAAAACGTACCGGGCGAATTCCCGTACACGGCAGGTATCTATCCATTCAAGCGCGAAGGAGAAGACCCTACCCGGATGTTTGCCGGCGAGGGTGGTCCGGAACGCACCAACAGAAGATTTCATTATGTAAGTTTCTCGGTGCCAGCCAAGCGGCTGTCAACGGCCTTTGATTCCGTGACACTATACGGCAACGACCCAGACTACCGTCCCGACATTTATGGAAAAATCGGGAATTCAGGGGTGAGCATTTGCTGTCTGGACGATGCAAAGAAGTTATACAGCGGCTTCAACCTGGCCAACCCGATGACTTCGGTGTCTATGACGATCAATGGTCCAGCCCCGATGTTATTGGGTTATTTCATGAACGTGGCAATCGACCAACAATGTGAATTATACATCCGGAAGAATGGTCTGGAGGAATCGACGACCAAAAAGATCAACGCAATCTATGCAACCAAGGGAACCGAGAGACCCTCGTATCAGGGACCACTTCCAAAAGGAAATGACGGTCTTGGCCTGATGCTTCTGGGCATTACCGGTGATGAAGTGCTGCCCAGGGAAATCTACGAAAAGATCAAAGCCGAAACACTTTCCCAAGTCCGTGGAACCGTACAGGCTGACATCCTCAAAGAAGACCAGGCCCAAAATACCTGCATCTTTTCTACTGAATTTGCCCTGAGGCTGATGGGTGATGTGCAGCAGTACTTTATTGAGAACAACATTCGCAATTTTTACTCCGTGTCGATATCGGGATACCACATTGCAGAAGCCGGCGCCAATCCAATTTCTCAACTCGCCTTTACCTTGGCCAACGGATTCACTTTCGTGGAGTACTATCTGAGCCGGGGAATGGATATCAATGAATTTGCTCCCAACTTGTCATTCTTCTTCAGTAATGGAATCGATCCGGAATACTCAGTCATTGGAAGGGTGTCTCGGCGGATATGGGCCAAAGCAATGAAGAACAAGTATGGTGCCAATGCGCGGAGCCAGATGCTGAAATACCACATACAAACTTCAGGACGCTCTTTACATGCCCAGGAAATAGACTTCAATGATATCCGCACCACACTACAGGCACTGTATGCGATATATGACAACTGCAATTCACTCCATACAAACGCCTACGATGAAGCAATTACCACACCAACAGAAGAATCCGTGCGACGGGCGATGGCCATCCAACTCATTATCAATAAAGAACTTGGGCTGGCAAAAAATGAAAATCCCCTTCAAGGCTCATTCATCATTGAAGAATTGACTGACCTGGTGGAGGAAGCGGTGCTGATTGAATTCGACCGGTTGACCGAGCGTGGCGGAGTTTTGGGAGCAATGGAAACAATGTATCAACGGGGAAAAATACAGGAGGAAAGCCTGTATTATGAAACGTTAAAGCACACGGGAGAATACCCCATCATCGGCGTGAACACCTTTTTAAGCTCAAAAGGCTCTCCAACCATCATCCCGCAAGAGGTTATCCGCGCCACCACCGAAGAAAAAGAATTTCAGATCAGGGCCTTGCAGTCGTTGGTGAAGACTCAAAATGATAGGGCGCCTGAATACCTCGAAGCACTAAAAAAGGCAGCGGTGAGTAATCAGAATGTCTTTGAGTCATTGATGCAGGCCTGTAAAGTATGCTCATTGGGTCAGATTACCCAAGCTCTTTTTGATGTCGGCGGACAATACAGGAGGAATATGTGAAACGAAGATGTCAGGCTTTCCTTCAAGTGATATTAGAAATACTTATTGGTTTAAGACTTCATTTGTAATAATTTAAATCCTCCATTCAAAATCAATTCTTATGCGTTTGAAATCGATCTTGTTCATGCTTATGATGGCATTGTTTATTTCTGTCTCCGGGCAGAAAAAAGGCAAAACCAACACAACCCCGGAATCCCCCAAGCTGGAGAATAAACCAGCATTGGCAGCCCCGGTAAAAATTACTACGGTGGAAGGGATAACAGAATACCGCCTGCAAAATGGCTTACGGGTACTTTTGTTCCCTGACCAATCCAAGCAAACCATCACGGTAAATATCACCTATATGGTTGGCTCCAAACACGAAAACTATGGAGAAACAGGAATGGCCCACCTCCTGGAGCACCTCGTATTCAAAGGAACTCCCAAGCATCCCAATATTCCTCAGGAATTGACGGCGCACGGCGCGCAACCCAATGGAACAACCTGGGTTGACCGCACCAATTATTTTGAAACATTCAATGCTACAGAAGAAAATCTGAAATGGGCCCTCGACTTGGAATCCGACCGGATGGTAAATTCATACATCGCCAAGAAAGACCTCGATAGCGAAATGACTGTCGTGCGCAATGAGTTTGAATCAGGAGAAAATGACCCAGAGGGTGTGCTGGAAGAGCGTGTAACCTCAACGGCATTTCTGTGGCACAACTATGGCAAATCTACCATCGGTTCGAAGGCCGACCTTGAAAACGTGCCGATCGACCGCCTGCAGGCTTTTTATAAGAAGAACTATCAGCCTGACAATGCTGTCCTGGCAGTAGCCGGTAAAATCGATGAGGCGAAGACACTGGAAATGATCAATCAATACTTCGGCATTGCCCCAAGACCACAACGCGAACTTCAGCCCACCTATACGCTTGATCCAACACAAGACGGAGAAAGAAGTGTTGTGCTCAAACGTGTTGGCGATGTGCAAGTAGCCATGGCTGCTTATCATATTCCAGCCGGTTCCCATCCGGACTATGCTCCCATCCAGGTTATGCTCCGAATTTTGGGAAGTGCGCCATCGGGCAGGTTGTACAAAGCAATGGTAGATACTAAAAAAGCAAGCCGCGTCTCTGTCTACTCCTATCAATTCAGAGAACCCTTTCTGATGTTTGCGAGTGCCGAGATATTAAAAGAGAAATCACTCGAGGATGCCAAAAGTACGATGCTCAAAACCCTGGATGAATTTTCTTCTGCCCCATCAACAAAAGAAGAAGTAGAACGTGCCAAGAATGAAATCATCAAGCAAATTGAGCTTTCATTTAATTCCTCTCAGAACGTTACGCTACAACTTACAACCTATGCAGGCATGGGGGATTGGAGACTTCTGTTCCTCACAAGGGATCGTGTGAAGACTGTGACCGTTGAAGACATCAGCAGGGTGGCCGGCCTATACCTGAAACCAGATAATCGAACAACAGGCGTTTTCATGCCCACTGAGAAACCCAGCCGTGCCGAAATTCCGGCGACTCCGGATGTTGACGCACTGGTGAAAGATTATAAAGGAAATGCTGCCGTGGCCGAGGGGGAAGCCTTTGATCCATCCCCCGCGAACATTGAAACTCGAACCAGCCGCAGTGACCTTCCGGATGGAATGAAACTCGCACTGCTCCCAAAGAAAACCCGGGGTGAATCGGTTGAAGCGCGCATCACCCTACGATTTGGTGACGAAAAATCCCTTGCCAATAAAGGTACAGCCGGCGAGTTTGTAGCGAGCCTGTTGAACAAAGGGACTTCGAAACATACACGTCAACAAATCAAAGATGAATTTGACCGGCTTAAAGCCAATGTGAATATCGGAGGTAGTGCAACACAGGCCTTCGTCAATATCACTACCACGCGGCCTAACTTGGTTGAAGCACTGAAATTGGTTGGCGAGGTACTGAAAGACCCTATCTTCCCCGCGGACGAACTCGAAAAATATAAAAGCGAGCAGTTCGCTTCGATCGAGGCCAACAAGAGTGAGCCGCAGGCCATCGCCTTCACCAAAATTCAACAACACATCAACCCGTATCCGAAAACCGATCCGCGCTATGTCGGTTCGTTTGATGAAGACATTGCTGACATCAAGGCCATCTCCCTGGATGAAATAAAGAAGTTCCACAAAGACTTTTACGGCGCCTCCAATGCTACCATGTCTGTGGTCGGTGACTTTGATGCGAACGAAATTAAGGGACTTGCGACAGATTTGTTCGGCAGTTGGAAGAATCCATCTTCATTTACCCGTTTGATCGGCAAATCCTTCCCGGTGGTAACCATCAATCAGTCGATTGAGACCCCCGACAAGGCCAACGCCTTCTTCATCGCCGCCTATACCATGGAGATGCGTGATGACAATCCTGACTACGCTGGCATGGTTCTCGGCAATTACATGTTGGGAGGAGGTTTTTTGAATTCACGACTGGCCGTACGCATTCGCCAAAAAGATGGACTTAGCTATGGTGTTGGTTCAAATTTCAATGCAAGCGCGTTTGATCAGGTGGGCACCTTCCAGGCGTTCGCCATTTATGCTCCCGAAAATGTTGAAAAGCTTGAAAAGGCCTTCAATGAAGAAATCAATAAGGTCATCGCCGAAGGATTCACTGCCGAGGAGATTGCTGCGGCTAAATCAGGGTGGTCACAATCCCGCACGGTCAATCGCGCGCAGGACGGTGGACTTTCCAACACGCTGAACAACTATCTCTTCGTAAAACGTGACCTTATGTGGGATGCGAACTTTGAAAAACAAGTCATGGCACTGACACCCGAACAGATTAACAATGCCATGAAAAAGTATCTTACGCCGGCCAAAATCAATATTATCAAGGTAGGAGACTTTGCCAAAGGCAAAAAATGAGGGATAAAATCCAAAACACAAAAAGCTCTTCCGACGTCGGAAGAGCTTTTTTGCGTTACAGGTTTGGTTCAGGTTAGTATTTAATTGTCCGGATGTTACCGGTTTTGTCAGTTACTTCGAAGGTGGGTACACCAGCCACGTCTTTCAGGTTGTACACCAGTCCAAAGTCTCCGTTGATGGTGAGGTCTTCGTTGTGCACCAGGTTGTTAGCCCCGTCAAAGATTCGGACATTGATCTGCTCCGGGCCGCTGTTGGCGACTGCCAGCAAATATTTGCCTTCTTCTTTGATTTTAGAAACCTGAACACTCTTCACAGAAGTCTCATTGGAATACACAATGTTCTGAATTTGATTACCGCTTGCGTCAGCTATCTCTATTGAATATTCGCCAGGTTCCATGCCTGTAAAGTTAACAGGGCGGATAAAACCATCGACATTCTGAGTAGTCTCTTTGAAAACGACCTGTTTCTTGCTGTTCAAGATCGTCATTTTCACATTTCCTACCTTCTCTCCTTCATAGATAACTTTGAAGGTCCCAGAGTTCTTCTGGTTCACTACCACCAAATGGGAAGTACCTTGTCCATTTGCAAAGGTTACCGCACCGACCAGTACGATAAACACCGTTAAAAAAGAATTTGCTTTCATAATGATTAGTTGTTTTGTTCCATGTTTAAACTACTGATGCAAATGTACGGTCATGATACCCCCCAAGACCGTTCGCTGTAAGAAAACTTGATTTTTAAATTAAAAAATCGTTTGCGCTGAATTAAACATTAGTCAAGCACTTGAATAGAGTTATTCCATGCCTTGAGACCGCTATTTTTTTTCGCGTTCTTTCATTGCGAATCCGTAATCGATTGCAATTTGAAATCCATGAAAAAGAAAAAGTCGCACTGAAGTAGTCAGTGCGACTTTGCATATTGCGTTTTGGATGAGACTACTTAATCAAAGTTCTTGACGAACTGTTGCTTCCGGTAACTTCAAATGAGAATGGACCTGACATGTGACTCAGATTGTATATCTGACCAAAGTCCCCTTCTACCTTATTCAAGGCACTGTATATGGCTTCTCCTTCTTTGTCAAAAATTCTTATGCTTAACTGGTCCTGTCCTTTGCCAGCAACAGTCAATAAATACCTGCCATCATGGAGAGGCACCAAGTGGGCCAACTTTTCAATTCTTCCAGCATGATAATCCACTGTTTCTGTCAACCAGTTCGAGCCATTGTCAATCCTGATGGTGTACTCACCTTCAGAAAGGCCTTCGAAATTGTACGGACGCACAAACCCACTTGATTTCCTGATTGTCTCAGAAAAAACCAATAGATTTCCTTGATCAAAAATCTGAATCTTGACATTGGATGCAAGTTCCGATTTGTAAATAAGTTTGTACGACGTAGCGTTGCTTTTTACAACAGCCATGCCTGAGGTGCCCTTGGGATTTTCATCCCGTCTGCCTGCCCATGCGAATGCACTCACGAGCACACACGCAAAAAGTAAAGTAATTTTTTTCATAACCTAAACCTTTAGTTGTTTTGGATATGAGACGAGCGCGTTCTGAAGAAAGTTGCAGGGGAAATGTTAATTATTCTTAAAGTGTAAAATATTCCCGCGATCGATCACAGGAATTTCGAAAGCGAACACTTTCGAATATTTCAAAGAAAAAAATAAATGAATTGGAGGGAAACTAATTCAGGTGAAATACGTCTTTAGACTTTTCCGCCTCCAATAGCAGGTGTTTCTGGAACTTCAGGCGTGATGATAGGAAGCTTTCTCTCCTGTCATAATCTGATGAGACAAACTTGAGCTTTTCTTCAAAGTCGAGTCCAAGCTCATTTGCCACATGAAATGCGGAACAAGGTGATGGGACCTTGCTGATCTTCAATAGACGCATAAACTCTTCAAATTCCAGTTTGAGCTTTGTGCTTACAACTTCGTGCATGTCTACTTTCCAAAACTGAACATCCCCCCCCGGATACAGTTTCTCCTTGTAGGTCCGAAACAGCGTTTCCATCTTGAAGAGGTCCTGGCATTTGACGATAATATCCGATTCACCGCCTTCATATCGCTTGATGACACTTTCCAGCTTCACCAAGGATCCAAGTTTCTCGGTATTGAGCGTATGGTTAAAGTATATTCCAAACGAAATATCGCGTTCCTCGGCGTCCTGGAGCAACTGTCTGTAGCGAGGCTCAAAAATATGAAGCGGTACCATCTCTCCGGGCAATGGAAAAATGGTGAGGGGAAACATCGGAATGCGTAATAATTCAGCCATCCTCTAATAACACGAAAGTAACACGAAA
>JAYVEZ010000316.1:0-9279 GCA_043773645.1 Cytophagales bacterium | reverse complement strand
TCAAGTTCCAATACATATCCGTACTCCACGCTTGTCGGCGCATAAAGGGCCAAAGCAATCTGTCGTGCTTTATCAAGTTTATCCTGGGCATCCTTCATTTGATGGTTTGAGTACAGATACCGTGCATAATTCTGGAAGACAGAAAAACCGGTGTTGGTTTGGATGCTGCTTTTTGTGATGCTTTCTTCTGCCAACTTAAAGTAGCCGAGGGTCTCCGTGGGGCGATCGCGTTGAAATTCCAAGGCTGCCTTGAGATATTGCCTGGCCTTCATTTCATCGTTCCCATTCCCTTCTTCAACTAACTTCAACCCTTCGGATACATTTCCTTTGGAGTCGGCAAGTTGAACCAATTGAGATTTGGCCTGTCCATATTCCGGCCACGAATGCCAGCCGTTCTTTTCGGCCAAAGAAATAAATTCCTTCAAACGACTTTCAGCACCGCTGAGGTCTTTGCTGCGACTATCTGCATGAGCGTTATAGTAAAGTGCCAGTCCATATTCTTCGGCTTCCTCCGGAAACATTTTTAATCCTGCAACAGCATTGTTTAATGCGTTGACAGCTTTGGGAAGATCGTTCAGAGAAAGCAACACCTGACCGTAGTTGCTTTGTGTTTTCAAATAGTCAACACTGGAAGTCCCCGGTGCCATCGCATACAGGGTCAGCAGGGTTTCATAATCTTTAGCTGATTCCGTCCATAAGGCAAGGGCTTGAAATAATTCAGCTCGTTTCTGCAACGCCCCGACGTACCGACTGCTTTTCGGTCCTTCCATTTGTTCGAACAACCTCACTTCATCTTTTGCAAAGACAAGCCCTTTTGAATAATCCTGGGTCTCAAGACAAATGGCGGTAAGCAACTGGAGCGAGTACGCCTGACTTTTGGCGTCCATGTTTTTAGAGGCTTCATATGCTTTTTCGGCCCCCGCCATCGCTTCGGGATAGTGTTGTTGCTGATAGGCTGATACCGAGCGATCGTAAAAGCTCTTCCAATCCTGGCCATGGACCTGACAGGTAAGTAAAAAGAGGAGCAAACTGAAAAAGGTCCGGGTCATTCGTTTCAATAAGATATAAATGTTTTCCTAATTGAGGGCTGTTTTGAGGCTATTTTAACAAATCCGCTCGTAAAATAATCCAAGACTGTGATGAGTGGCCATTATTCTGCGACAGACCCAACTGAGGAACGGTCAATTTGTAATATCATGGATAGAAATGGATTGAGTCACCTTTGATATAATTCCTGATTGCTTCAGAACTGAAAAATCTACCTTCATGAAAAATTCATACGCCATGAGACTTCCCATGATTGTTTTGCTGCTGCTGTTCTTTGCCATGACCCATGCGCAGAGGAAGACGCCCCCATCAATGATTGTCAAGAAGCCCCTTGCGCATGCTGTTTATGATCTGTGAAAAGAAATAACCTGGGGAGCCACATTGGCCAGTGAAACGTGATAACCGCATTGACTTCCAGACCGGGATGATGCAGTTTTTTGATTATTATTTAAAGGGGAAGGCTGAACCGGATTGGATGTTGAAAGGAGTGCCAGCGATTGAAAAGGGAATCACAAAAGGGTACTAAAGTGAAGCAGATTAGTGATCGTTATTGTTCTTGAAGTATTTGTCTTCGTCTTCTTCGCCTTCTTTTTTCTCCTGACGAATGCCAATTTCAAGAATCTTAAATTCCGTGCGGCGGTTCCTGTCACGGCCACTCGGGTTGTCTGAACCATCAGGGTTGGTGTTGCGTGCGATGGGTTTGGATTTTCCATAGCCTTTTGCAACCAGGCGTTCGGGGGTAATTCCCTTCTTGATCAAATAATCTACAGTTGACTGAGCCCGGCGTTGTGAGAGGGCCACATTGAATTCAACAGAACCGATGCTATCGGTGTGCGAGCCCAATTCAATTTTAATTTCCGGATTGTCATTCAAGACGTCAAGGAGTTTGTCCAGTTCACGGCCGGCTGCCGGGTTGATGTTGGCACTATTAAATTCGAAATAAATATTCTTTAGTTGATAGGCAATGTTCTTTTCGAGTCTGTCCAGCACCAACAAAGTGTCGAGGGTAATATTGGTTGTCAACTCTTTTAAAGTCTCCAGGGGCACGGATTTTCCGGTGGTGGTGTAGGGGCCCCGCTTGGTCAGGTAGCCATCCGTTTCACCGATCAGTGTATACTTTTCATTTTCATATACACGGAAGAGAAACTTTCCGTCGTTGCCGGTTACAAAGTCCGCCATCACATCGCCGCGGCCATCCAGCATGGTAACTTTTGTGTTGGCCAAAATCTCTTGCGTGCTGTCTTTCTTCAGGGAATAGGTGACACCCTGCAGGTAGTAGTTCACAACTTTCAGGTTGGGGTCTTCATTGATGAATGTATAAATATCATCGTCACCTTTGCCGCCGTCGCGGTTGGAGCAGAAAAATCCGCGATCGGGTTTGAAAAGAAAAATACCAAAATCATCCCCGGTTGAATTTACCGGTTGTCCGAGATTTTCCACAACCGTTTTTCCATTCGCCCTGTTCACCACAAATAAATCCATCATGCCGTAACCCGGATGGCCATCGGATGAGAAATACAACTTGCCATTCTCCGACACGTAGGGAAACATTTCGTTGCCGGAAGTGTTGATATCCGGCCCCTGGTTTCTGACGCGTGAGAAGCGACCACGGGAATCCATCTGCGCAGAGTAAATATCAAGACCGCCAAACCCACCTTTTCGATTCGAGGCGAAGTAAAGCGTTCTCCCATCGGGACTGAATGCAGGCGACGATTCCCATGAGTCCGGCTGGTTGATGTTAATTTGTTGTGCTTCTGACCACTCTCCGTTGCGGAAGCGGGACAAATACAAGTCGACGTCATTGGCGCCTTTCCGCTTGCCCGTGTTGCCTTTGGCGAATACCATGGTCTTGCCGTCCGGTGCGAAGGCAATGGTGCCAACATTCACGTTGGGACTATTGATGGAAACAGGTAGCGGCTTCACGGTATTGGCGTCCACAACGGCGCCTTTGGTTTCTGCCTTGTATAAGTCGGTGTAGGGTGTACCCGTGGTCGCGTAAATGCGGCTGTTGGAGCGTGAGGAAGTGAAGTATAATTCTCCATTGAGATAAGCGGGGGAATATTCACTAAAATTAGAGTTGAGTGTCTCCAGGTTCTTGATGCGGTAATAACTTTTCTTCTCATCCAATTGCGTGAGGTAGGCGAGGCCTGCAAGCTCCTTGTTCGCGCGGTCGCGCATTCTATCGACGACTGTTGAGGTCTTTAATTCTTCCAATGTTTGTTTAGACTCAGCATATTTTCCATTGGCTTGCTGGGATTTTGCAAGAAAGAACAGGACGGAGTCTTTGCTGACTCCTGGGCCAACCGCCCGCTCATAATATTTTTCGGATTCCTTGATCCGGTTGGATTGACGGTAGCTTTCGGCGATGTAATAGTTGGCCTTTCCATTTCCCGGCTGCTTGGTTAAGACGCCCTGATAATAGCTTATGACATCTTCAAAATTCCCATACTTAAAATTCCTCAGGGCCTTTTTCTCGGGACTGCAAGACGTCATGCCCACAAGCAATAAAGTGAGGCATACGGCGGTCCAGATATAAAGGCTCTTTATCATGACATCGAAAGGTACGAAAAAGTAAAATCCGTGCGGATTAATGAGCTACCGCAGACTTGGGTAGATAACGGGCCAACCACGAATTTCCAACAGGCACCTGCCATCCCTTCTCCCATGCATCCTTGGTATTCACCGTATTGTCAAACGAAATGGTGCCAGCGGATAGTGTTTTGCTTTCAAAGAGAGTTTTTAGTTCGGAAAGGCCATGTTGCACCACTTTTTGATCCATCAGAAAAGCAACCCTTGTCCGATCAAAGAAATCAAGGCCCAGATTATTCTGAAGACTCTTTAAGAAGTGGACACTCCCGTCGATGGAGCAGCCGCTGGCACCCTGGTGATGCTCATCCACGGCCATCACCACAAATTGATCGAACTGTAACGTAAACGATGCGCGCAAGGGAGTTCCATGGGTCGACCATTGGTTGCATAATTCCTGTAATTCCGTGTTCAAATGATTCCTTTCTGCAACGGTAAACATTCTGTTAGCCTGGTAAACCCACACGCGGGAATGTCCTGGCATTGAATCAAAGGGTTGATACATGGTTAAATTGAAAGTAAAATGTTTCCGGTCATTTCAGCGGGAATGGGAGTACCCAGTAGTTTTAGGATGGTGGGTGCGAGGTCGCCCAACTTGCCATCCTTGATCTTGCCGTGGTATTGGTCATCAACAAAAATACAAGGCACGAGGTTCGTGGTATGGGCAGTATTGGGTGTGCCATCTTCGTTAATCATCATATCGGCATTGCCATGGTCGGCGATGATGATCACTGAATATCCGTTTTTGCGCGCAGCCTCGGTCACAGCCTGATTGCATTGGTCAACCGTTTCGACTGCTTTAATGGCTGCTTCAAAAACACCTGTATGGCCCACCATATCGGGATTGGCAAAGTTCAGGCAAATAAAGTCTGCTTCTTTTTTCTCCAATTCCGGAATGATTTTATCCCGGATATCGGCAGCACTCATTTCAGGCTTGAGGTCATAGGTGGCAACTTTGGGAGAAGGGCAAAGGATCCTGCTTTCACCTGGAAAGTTCTCTTCCCGTCCACCTGAGAAGAAAAATGTTACGTGCGGATATTTCTCCGTCTCCGCAATGCGGATCTGTTTCTTGCCTGCTTTGGCGAGCACCTCACCCAACGTATTGATAAGATTGTCCTTATCAAAGATAACTTCTACGTTTTCAAAAGAATCATCATAGTTGGCCATGGTGACATAATACAATTTCAATTTTTTCATCCCTTGATCGGGGAAGTCCTGCTGCGTAAGCACCTGCGTGATCTCCCGGCCTCGGTCGGTGCGAAAGTTAAAGCAGATCACGACGTCGCCTTCATGAATTACTCCCAATGGATTCCCTTTGTCATCGACAGCGACGATGGGTTTGATAAATTCATCTGTTACGCCTGCCTGATAGCACTTTTCAACTGCTTGAATGATATGGGTTGTTTTTTCACCGACCCCTTTGGTAAGCAAATCATAGGCAAGCTTAACCCGTTCCCATCGCTTGTCACGGTCCATGGCGTAATAGCGTCCAATCACACTGGCTATCTTACCGGTTGTTTTGTCCAGGTGGCCCTGAAGATTCTTCAAATAAATGACCCCGCCTTTCGGGTCGGTATCTCTTCCGTCGGTGAACGCATGCACAAACAGGTTTGCAATGGAATGATTCTTTGCGATGGTGCAAAGACCTTCGAGGTGTTTGATGTGTGAGTGCACACCACCGTCCGACAAGAGTCCCATCAGGTGCACAGCCTTTCCTTCATTCTTTGCATAGGCAAGCGCCTTCAATAACACCGGATTTTGATCAAGCTCCTTTTCTTCGACGGCCTTATTGATTCTTACAAGGTCCTGGTATACAACCCTGCCGGCACCAATGTTCATATGGCCCACTTCCGAATTTCCCATCTGGCCTTCAGGCAAACCGACGGCAAGGCCTGACGCCTCCAGGCGACTGTGGGGATATTTTTGATAGAGTGAGTTAATATAAGGTGTCTTTGCATGGTCGATGGCAGAAACTTTTGTGTTCTTGGCGATTCCCCAGCCGTCCAAGATCATCAACAGCACTTTCTTATTCATAGAATCAGATTTTACTTCAAATATAGCGGTGCACAGACAGATTTGATGCTTTGCCAAGCCCATCTTGGCTAGGCGAATTTAATGGCATACTTTTGGACGGAAATCCGGATGATGAAGCGTTGTGTTGTTTTGTGGGTGGTGATGGTGGCCTCCAGTACCCTGGCAGAGGCTCAATCGGAAATTTTCAACCCGATGAAGGATGCCATCAAGGCCAGCGACGTCCCTGCGTTGGTAAAGTCCTTTGCCCAGGCTGTGGACATCAACCTGGAGGGAAATATAAACACCTATAGCAAGGCACAGTCGGAATTTGTCCTGAAGGATTTTTTCAAGAAACACCCAGTCAGCGACTTCAGTATTGTTCACATGGGATCCTCCAAGGGTGGACTTCAATTTGCAATTGGGCGTTACCTGAGCGGCAGCGACAGCTACAATGTGCTCATGAGGGTGCGGCAGGTCGGAGAAGAGTACCTCGTGCATGAAATCAGTTTTGTAAAAGAGTAGACCTGCCTGATGGGCGATGCCTTGAAACACATGCACCCGCCATACTTGACCCCCCAAGCCATTCATGACTTTATTGTTTTGGCATTGGCTGAGGACATTGGCAATGGCGACCCATCTTCCGATGGGGCCATACCTGAAAATACAAACACCCAAGCCCGTCTATTGGTCAAGGAAGCAGGCGTGATCGCTGGGTTGGAAGTTGCTGAGAAAATATTCATGCAGTTTGATCCGACTTTACGGGTTGAGTTCTCAAAGGCAGACGGAGATGAAATCCATCCTGGAGAGGTTGCTTTTATTGTAAGAGGAAACGCCCGATCGATCCTAAGTACCGAGCGTGTTGTATTGAATTGTCTTCAACGGATGAGTGGCATCGCCACATTTACACGAAGGCTTTGCAAGCAATTGGAGGGCACGAAGGCCCGCCTCATGGATACACGCAAAACGACACCCAACTTCCGGCTGATGGAGAAGTGGGCGGTACACATCGGTGGAGGGTTGAATCACCGTTTTGCGTTGTACAGCATGATCATGCTCAAGGACAATCACATCGATCTGGCCGGCGATATTCAGACTGCCATCAATAACACCAGGCGCCATCTTCAAGAAACGAAAAAAGAACTGTCCATTGAAATCGAGACACGTAACCTTACTGAGGTTGCGGAGGTGTTGAGTACGGGGGGAGTAGAGACCATTATGCTTGACAATATGAGCATAAACGATATGCGAACAGCAGTAAAGCTGATTGATGGTAAATTTAAAACGGAAGCGAGCGGGGGCATCACGGAAGAAAATCTGCGAGCGGTGGCCCAATGCGGTGTTGACTATATTTCAGTGGGTGCCTTGACCCACTCAGTCAAAAGCCTCGACCTGAGTTTGAAAGTAATGGTTTCCCAGTAGGCAGTTTGGTGTGCGGCTGTTAACTTTGCGCCCCATTTAGAAATCAACTATGATTGTCAAGACCCGCAATTATCGCCTGGAGAAAAGTCAATATATTAAAATGGCCCTCCGCAGCATTCTGTTAAAGATGTGGTGGGCGGCACCCATTGCACTCGCCATTTGCCTCTTGTATTTTTGGATTCCCAGTTTCTGGTGGATTTTTGGTGGCCTGCTTGCCTATGGTTTGTTTGTCCTTTTCTGGCTGATTCAATTTTACGGAGTCACACAACTGGAACAAGGCAAGATGCTGTTCGAAAGATTTTCATATGAAATTACCAGCCAACAGATTCTGATGAAACTCAATGCCCGGGAAGGG
The DNA here is from genome assembly GCA_043773645.1 of Cytophagales bacterium. GTDB lineage: Bacteria > Bacteroidota > Bacteroidia > Cytophagales > Cyclobacteriaceae > ELB16-189. The sequence goes on along the minus strand of JAYVEZ010000316.1, from coordinate 1,859 downwards.
ATGCCATTGAAGTGGGACCAGATCAAGCAGGCCCAGGTTGGCAAGGATTACTATCTGCTTTTTGTGAATAAGGCCCAACTCATACACTTACCTTTTAAGATCTTTAATACAGACAACGAAAGAAAATTTCTCGGAAGCATCCTGAAAACCAAAGGGCTTGTCAAGTGAAGTCAACCGCTAATTAACGACCATCGCCTTACCCAGTATGGAAAATTCAACATCCGGAGTTTCCAGAAGATATTCACCCACCGAAGCATTCCCGGCGATTTCTCGCTATTGTGCCTATCAGGAACGGTCTCACCAGGAGGTTCGCGATAAGCTTTATTCTTATGGATTGCACAAAGGCGATGTGGAAGAGATTCTTTCACGTCTGATCACGGAAGGCTTTCTAAACGAAGAACGCTTTGCCAAAGCCTTTGCAGGAGGGAAATTCAGAATCAAGAAGTGGGGACGGAGGAAGATCACGCACCAACTGGAAGCCCACCACATCACTCCCAAATGCATTGAAAAGGGACTCAAGGAGATTGATGAGAATGACTATCGGAAGTCCCTCAAAGATATTTTGAAGAAGAAACTTGCACAGGTGGTTGATACGGATCAGTTCATGAAAAATGACAAAGTGGCCCGCTTTGCCATTTCGAAAGGCTACGAACCTGAGCTCGTCTGGCAATTCCTCAAGGAAGGTGTGTAGGATCAGCTGGATTTGTAAGACGCACGACAATTCGTCTTAACGAGACAATCGAATTTTACAGCATTCCGTTATGGCTACAACAACTGTTTATCCTATTGTATGAAACTTTCCCTGTGGATCCTCTCATGGTTGATGCTTGCGGGCACAACGTCTTTCTCTCAATCAGACGACCAGCGTAAGAATAACTTCAACATTAAAAAGAATGTGGCCATGGAAGGCTATGACCCCATCAGTTATTTTGACAAAAAACCAACGGAGGGTAAGCCCGAATTCGCGTACAGCTTTAAGGGAGTAACCTACCGATTTTCCACCATCACAAATCAGAAAAGATTCATTGCATCGCCTGAGCAGTTTGAGCCGGCCTATGGCGGTTGGTGCGCCTATGCTATGGGGGAAAGCGGCGAAAAAGTAAAAATCGACCCTGAAACCTTTAAAATACTAGATGGCAAACTGTATCTATTTTACAATTTTTGGGGTAACAATACGCTGACAGATTGGAACAAAAATGAGCGGGAACTCAAAGTCAAAGGAGATCAGCATTGGAAAAAATTCATACCCTGAAAACCCCGGCGCCCCAGGGCTCGTATATTCAACGTATTTTATTTTAAATTTGTAACTTATTCATGCCCATGCAGCTATCAGATGCTTGTACGACCATCCTACAACAGCTTTCGGACGTTATCCAACAGTTGAAAGAAAGGGATTTTGCACGGCCCTCCGCAGTTTTGAGCAATTCCACGATCGGCCAGCATACCCGCCATACGCTTGAATTCTTCCTTTGCCTTGAGCACGGCTTTTCAAAAGGCGTAGTTAATTATGACAAACGTGCGCATGATAAGTTGATTGAGTCTGACAAGTTCATTGCCTTAAACGCCATCCATCAGATTGTCGATTTTGTGAGGTCTCAAAGTGATGATCGCCTGCTTTCATTGGAAGTTGGGTATGAGCGGGACAGTGAAGAGTGCCTTACGGTTGAAACCAATTATTACCGCGAGCTAATTTATAATATTGAGCATGCCGTGCATCACATGGCGATTATTAAAATTGGCATCCGCGACGTAGCTCCTTATGTTTCCTTGCCATCTGATTTTGGCATCGCCATCAGCACGATCCGCCACCAGGAGTCGGTGGCAACCTCGCGGTGAGGAGTAATGATGAGTTTTGTTTC
>JAYVEZ010000315.1:0-3770 GCA_043773645.1 Cytophagales bacterium | reverse complement strand
GAGCCAAAACAACACTGGGTGATGGCATTGGTCATACCGGATCAGTATAAAGTTCGATTGTACACCTCAAAGAATCTGATCGATTGGTCGCAATTAAGTGAGTTTGGCGGCATGGGCGACACCGCCCGGATCTGGGAGTGCCCGGACCTTTATGAGTTGCCAATTGATAATGAATCAGGAAAGACCAAATGGGTGCTGTCCCTCTCGGGGAGTCATCCACAAGGTCCGGCATTTGTCGGGATGCAATATTTTGTTGGAACGTTTGATGGAGAAAAGTTTACTCCCGATGATCCAAAACAACCGAACCTCTATGTAGACTATGGAAAAGACTTTTATGCCGGCATTACACTAAATGATCTTCCTTCCCAGGACAAACGCAGTATCATGATTGGCTGGGTGAACAACTGGACCTATGCCAATCAACTGCCCACTTCACCGTGGCGGGGAGCGATGTCGATTCCACGGGTTCTGTCCCTGCATGCAACGAATGAGGGTTACCGCCTGGTGCAACTCCCTGTACAATCCATGCATAACCTCCGCAACAGAGAAATCATTGACCTCAGTGAGCCGCTAAGCAAGAGTGTGGAGTTTGAAATTACCATGCAACTAAACAATGCTCAGCAAGCTGGAGTGAAAATTCTGAAAAACGATCAACAAGAAACCATCATCGGTTATGATGTAAAGACACAGGAAGTATTTCTTGACAGAACCCATTCAGGTGAAGTGGGATTCAGCAAAGATTTTCCTGGCATTGACCGCGCAAAGGTTATCCCAGTCGAGGGCAAAATTAAGTTCCACCTATTTATTGATCAGTCCATCGTGGAGGTCTTTGTTAACGATGGTGAGCAGGTGCTTACGGATCAAGTCTTCCCCAAGGCTGGCAAGGCTTTGTTCAGGACCTGGTCAGATACAAACGAAGCAACGTTTTCTACCCTCGCATGGGAGATAAGGTCAAGCTGGAGATGACTTCCGTGAAAAATAGTTAACGATCCGAATCTAGTTTGCCAATGCGCGAATTTTCCTGACCCTGTCTGGATCAACCGTACGGACAAGAAACTCGCCCTTCCCTTGTTCTCCCATGGAAGCGATCTTTTGATTTTGAAACGTCATAGCGCTTTGGCGAAATGCCGTAGCAGAGAAATGGATTTCATTGACCTTCGACGTTGACACAATTTTCTGAACGGTGTCCTCATTCACCCCTGAGCCGGCCATGATGGAAATTCTTCCGCGGGCCTTTTCAATCAGTTGACCAATCAGCGCAACACCCTCGAGTGCATTTGAGCAGTGGCCGGAGGTGAGGATCCGGGCAAATCCAACTTCAATGCAATCTTCCAACGCTTCAAACGGGTCGGGCGTCATGTCAAAGGCGCGGTGGCAGGTGACTTTTAACGGGCGGGCCTTGTCAATAAGTTCTTTGCACCGCTTTTTGTCAATGGTTCCATCCAGGTTGAGGATGCCAAGGACGAATCCATCCACACTCAGTTTCTGGAATTGAAACAAGTCGCGCTTCATGGTATGGAACTCGTAGCTACTATAAAAAAAATCACCACCCCGCGGGCGGAGCATGACATACACATCCATGGTCACATTCTGTCGCACCACCTCTACGGTACCCTGAGAAGGCGTGGTGCCACCATCGGCGGGGTTATCGCACAGTTCAATGCGATCAGCGCCACCCTCCTGCGCTTTGAAAGCTGATTCAATATTGTAAACGACGACCTCGCAAGTCATATTCAGTATTTTATTTAAATTGAAGCTAGCATAACTTGGCGAAACTCCATGAAGACTATATTTCTTTTTGGCTGCTTGTTTCTCCTGACTTGGCTTTGCGCAAAGGCTCAGAATCAGGACAGTGTTGCCATCAAGAAATTCTACGAAGAAAATACAATCTATTGGACCGGATCAACGAAATACATTAAGAACTATCAATATTTTCCACTTAGGGATTTGAAGAAAGAGATCAGGCTTTCACCCGATGCCATTCATGAGTATGAACAATACCGGCGCAATGATCGATTCCTGAAAACAGCATTCCTGGCAAGTGGCGCAATGTTAGTTTCTGCCATCCTTGTAAAAAATCGTCAGGTGAAGTTAGGGCTATTGACAGGATCGGTAATCACTGCAACGATCGCCATTCCCATAAGCTTTAAATCATCAGCCCATCTTGGTCGCGCCATCTGGCTCCACAACCGTGACGTCCTGCTGAAGTAATGGGATTTCAATAATACGATTTGGCTTGAAAAATAGAATTCGGAACTTCATTGGAGCACAAAGCAAACGTAAAACCTTTTTGTAGTGCATAGGCACCATAGGCTCCCGCTTTGTTGATGGCCAAAAAACCCACTTGCATATCCTTTGATTTCAATGGTTGATTTTTTACGATGCGCGTGACTGCTTTCTCGCAAGCTTCCTGAGGGGAATTTCCCTGTCGCATCAATTCCACCACCAGGTGAGAACCACAAATTCTGATCACTTCCTCTCCTACTCCGGTGGACGTGGCGGCTCCGATTTCATTGTCTACAAACAAGCCTGCCCCAATGATGGGCGAATCTCCGACACGCCCGCGCATTTTAAAAGCCATGCCGCTCGTAGTGCATGCGCCGGAAAGATTTTGATTTGAATCAAGTGCGAGCATACCAATGGTGTCGTGGTTTTCAATGTTGGCCACGGGTTTGTATTCCGCTTTCTTCAGCCATTCCTTCCAGACCTTTGCAGATTCTGGTGTCAGCAATTTTTCTTTCTTAAATCCATTGGCCAACGCGAATTGAAGAGCACCATCACCCACCAACATCACATGAGGTGTTTTCTCCATCACCATTCTTGCCACCGAGATCGGGTGAACGATGTGTTCAAGACAAGCGACTGCACCGCAATTGGCGAACTCATCCATGATGCAGGCATCCAGGGTTACCCTCCCATCCCTGTCAGGCAAACCGCCAAGGCCAACGGAAGTTTCATTGGGATCGCCTTCTGGCACCTGAACCCCTTTTTCAACGGCATCAAGCGACCTCCCACCCGCATTCAAGACTTTCCAAGCTTCCGCATTGGCACTTTTTCCAAAGTCCCAGGTTGAGATGACCAAGGGTTTATTTCCAGCCTCAGGTCGTTTGTTGGCCATAAGGCCATTTACTGGAAATAGTGCAGAAAGGGTGACCCCCGCCTTCAAAAAACCTCTTCTGGATGTCATATGCAAATGTAATGATGAATGTTACTTCAAAATGTATGAAGAAAACTCACCATTCAAAACATTGTGGCGGGAGTTCGGTACAATTTGTATAAGAGTCTTAACAAATAGATTAGTTTGCTTTCCCGCAGATCGCGGAGATGTACGCAGATTCGCATCGGTGAAAATCAGCGCCTTCCACAGGAAACGATTTTCTACTTGTCAATGACTCTCCTTGCCAATCGAAATCTCTTGATATAATAGTCTGTAAACAGGTTGGTCTCCACAACGCCCACGGAAGTGGAAGCATGAATGAACTTTACGTTGTCAGTGCTCTTGACATCGGTCACGATGCCAACATGGGTGATCTCACGTTTCTTCTTGCCGGTAGCAAAAAATAATAAATCACCCGGTCTGACATCCTTGATCTTTACTTTGTCGCCCACCCTGGCCTGATCCGAGGCCTGCCTCGGCAGTTTGATATTCACCGCGTTGTAGGCATTGCCTGTCAGTCCGGAACAATCAAGTCCCGAACGGGTAGTGCCTCCCCATTTGTAAGGTGTGCCTGTAAACGTTCTTGCCGTTTGAATGACAGTGGCCACTTGCT
>JAYVEZ010000314.1:0-9509 GCA_043773645.1 Cytophagales bacterium | reverse complement strand
GACACTCAACTCAAAATTCTTTGATCTTAGTTTGAGGTTGCCGAAAGTATTTCTCGAAAAGGAGCTGGAGGTCCGTGCCATCATTACAGACAAGCTGGATCGGGGAAAAGTGTCTGTATCGGTAGAGCATGTGAAGGCGCCCGCAGCAGAGGTTCAGCAATTGTACAACGAACCGATGTTTATTGCTCACTATGCAGAGCTGAAGAAACTCGCAGACCGTGTCATGGCACCCTATGACAACCTGTTTGAAATGGCCTTGCGGTCCCCGGACGTGCAGCAAGTATCAGAACGCGAGGCGCTGGATCCGGTGTTGTATGAAAAATTTTCAACAGCATTGAAAGAGGCTCTGGACCACTGCGATGTCTTTCGCAAAGCAGAGGGTGCTTCTTTAATTGACAAATTGAGAAGTTATATTCTGTCCATTGAAAGTTCATTGAAGAATGTGGAAAAACTTGATCCCTTGCGGGTTGAGAAGGTTCGAGCAAAGATCAAGAAAAGCATCACCGATTTTTTTGGTGAACAGGGATTTGACACCAACCGGCTAGAGCAAGAGATCATTTTTTACATTGAAAAGCTGGACATCCACGAGGAACGCGTGCGGTTGAAGACACACCTGGACTATTTTTTAAAGGTAATGAATGAGCCTCAGTCCAATGGCAAGAAACTGGCTTTCATTGCGCAGGAAATTGGTCGTGAGATCAATACCATTGGCTCCAAAGCCAACGATGCTGAGATGCAAAAAGATGTTGTGGCCATGAAGGAAGAGTTGGAGAAGATCAAGGAACAGCTGAATAATGTGCTTTGATCAGATCCGTGATTTGGACTGAAGCCCGCGGTGGAGTCCCATTCTTATAACCCCGACCTAAAGGCCGGGGTTATTGATATTGCCGCTAATTGGACTCTTGTCTAACCAAAGGCAATTTGTGAAGAAGCGCCCTCAATTATTGTTTTTTGGAGCAATTATTAACCCTGGCCTTTAGGTCAGGGTTATTGAAAGGTGTAGAATTGGACTTTAGTCCGCCAGGCCAATTTGTAATTCATGAATATTTGTTTTTTGTAACTTCGTCCAAACCCTGTCGGGTTTATTGTTATGAAGAATATTTTTCTCCTCTTGTGCATTTCAATTACTGTTTCCGCACAAATTGGCGTGAAGGTGCAACAGGGGAAAATTCAAGGCCTTTGGCAGAACTCACAGTTTGGTTATCAGATGACGCTCCTGCTGAATCCGGATGGCTCCGGTGAGTTTGACGGAGAATCAATAAGATATTCCACCGAGGGCGGCAGGTTGTCAATCATCGTGGGCGTAACTGCCACGGTGTACCAATACACCCTGCAGGATAATTCTCTGACGCTGTCGGGAGGAGATTTGCAAGGAGCCGTCACATTCGCGCGCAACGGATCGGGCAATCCTCCTGTTTCTACGACCCAATCAACAAGCCCTTCCGATCCGATGACACCTTCCTTCAGCAACACGGACAGCGGCCTGTTGGGCTTATGGTCGGGCAACGGTGAGTCGATTGAGTTCAAGCCTGACGGCAAGTGCATTTATTTGGGCAACACGTTTCCTTATCAGATATCCCAGGGTCATGTTATTCTTATTTCCGGACAGGGCAATGTGTCATTGGCCTATTCTGTGAAAGGCACCCAATTAACCTTAACAGCCAATGGGCAAAATATTGTGTACAATAAAGCAGCGGTTACTTCCAATGGTGGAAATTCTACGGTACCCAAAGGCGTAGCCATGGAATTGGTAGGACAATGGTGCTACATGAACATGAATGCAAATTCCCAGACCAGTCGCTGTATTACCCTGAATGCTGATGGCACCTATACTTACTCTTCTGAAGGTTCAAGAAGTGTGAATGCCAATGGAGTCTATGGCGGCACGGCCTCCCAGGGCTCGGACCAGGGCACATGGTATGTGCAGGGCGACCGGATATATTATACATCACAGACCCAGGGACAAGGGTCGTACCGGCTGGAGAAGAGGAACCATCCCAAGAATGTAGGTGATCCTATGATTGTGCTTGATGGGGAGTCTTATGTGACCGCCACCCTGAGGGCACCGTGGAGGTAAGGATCAGTTCCAATTATTCGTTACATTTATCTTACAAAATCACATCCTATGAAATCTAACCTTAGCCGCAGAGATTGGTTCCGGTCCAGCCTGGCATTGACCGGAGGTGTTGTACTCACTTCCTCCCTCGTCGACCAATTGATGGCTGCACCTGTCAGTGAAGCGGAGCGTATGCACATGCTTGGTGCAAAACCCTCTTCCAGGCTCGTCCGTCTTGGCTCAAATGAAAATCCCTATGGTCCTTCTGCAAAAGCACGCGAAGCCATAAAGGCTGCGTTGGGTGAATGCAACCGTTATGCAGATGATGAGTCCAAACAATTGAAAGAACTCATTGCCCAAAAAGAAGGGGTGAGCCCGGATTATATTTTTCTGGGTGCGGGATCCGCTGAATGCTTGTGCCTGGCAGGCATGGCGGCAGGCCTCGAAGGCGGCTCGGTGTTGTCAGCATTCCCAACATTCCGCCTGTTGATGGAATATGCGGTGAAGTTTAACGCGCGTTGGGACAAAGTGGATTTGGATCAATACCTGGTGCACAATTTGGACGCGATGGCCTCAGCGGTAAAAGCAGATACCAAACTGATGTTTTTGTGCAACCCGAATAATCCTACGGGTACTGTGTTGAACGCGGACCGGCTGAAAATCTTTTGCATCGAAATGGCGAAGAAGACAACGGTGTACGTGGACGAAGCATATTTGGAGTTGCTGGAACCGAATGAACAAATATCCATGGCCCCCCTCGTGAAAGATGGACATAACGTGATTGTTTCCCGCACATTCTCAAAAGTCTATGGACTTGCTGGCTTGCGAATAGGATATGTCGTCGCACCTCCCGATACGGTGAAAAGGATGGCCAACTTTCAAATGGGGCCAATCATAAACCAGGCTGCCATCGCTGCCGCCAAAGCTTCGTTGGGTGATACTGAATTTGCTGCCTACACCCGGCAAAAAAACGGGGAGGCTATGAAGTTCTTTACCAACTACCTTGACAGCAAGAAATGGATGCATGGAAATTCAAGAACCAATTGCATTCTGTTTCCGGCACCTAAGGACGGAAAATTGATTTTAGCTGAAACAGAAAAGAAAGGATTTCAGATTCGTATTTGGGACTATCAGGGCAAGGAATGGTGCCGGGTGAGCATTGGTACACTCGATGAGATGAAGCAATTCGTAAAGGCCTTCGACGAGGTAGTATCCTGACGTTGATAGATTCTATTATTTTTTCCGGCTGGCAAAGCAGGATTGTATTGGATAAAACTTCTCTTTCATAATCCATGGAGCTGTCCGACTGGATTGGGTTTGCCGGTGTCACCATTCTGCTGGTGGCGTTCCTTTTAAATCTACTGAAAAAAATTACTGAGAATAGTTATGCCTATCTCGGCATGAATGCATTCGGTGCAGCCCTTACATGCCTGGCATCGATCATGATTAACTATGTGCCTTTCATTATTCTGGAAGCCATTTGGACGCTGGTGTCATTGGTGTCGATGTTCCGGTTGATGGTTATCAAAAAATAGCCATGATGAGGCACATTGACGCAACGGGCAAACGTTGGAACGCGCGCCAAAGAGTTATTTTCTAAGGCCAGTAAACAACCTGAAGGCCAGGTACGCGGTCATCGCCAATGTGAGGAAGGTCATCAGTTCAAAATGACCAGCGGAAAGTCCAAGCCAGGAGGAAACAGATTTATCAATGTTGCTCAAGCCCATAAAGAGCACTGTGTCAAAGATCAGGATCAACACAAAATTATAGAAGATGGAATGCCGGTGTGAAGCCGGGACGATGACGGGATCATTGATCAGCAAGATAAGATAGGCCGTCAGCAAGGGAAGAACCAACCCGTTCAGCGCCTGAACAGCAAGAATTACCGGAATGGGTTTAATGCCGCTGATGCCAAAGGCAAAGCCTGTCAGCAACACGATAATCCATGTAATGCGTTGCCCTCGCAGGTTCCACCCGAACACCGAAGAAGCAATAACCGATGCCGCATAAGGTGAGGTAATGGCCGAAGAAAATCCCGCAGCAAAAAGCCCGACACCCAGCGCAAGACCACCCAGGGGACCAAGATTTTCAGTGAGGGAATGAGCCAATTCACCGAAGGTTGAAAATGATTTTACTGCTGTACCGGCAACAAGAATGGCCGCCGTGATTAACCCGCCTATCAACACTGAGATCGTTAAGCCTATGCGCATCAGCGGTACCGTTTGGCCTTTGCTGATCCCTGAACCGAGGAACACGTTGTAGGGCACGATGGTGGTACCCACCAATCCGAGGGTCAATAATTCGGACCCGGCCGGGAGGACTGGTACAAATGAAGACTGGACATAGTTAAAAAATGAAAAGGGACGACCGACAGCCAGCATGAAAAAGGCAACACCCATCAAACCCACCAGAAATGTCATGAGCCACCCGATTGCCTCGCGCCGTCCGGTCCAAAGAACGATGACACTCACCGTGGTGATCCCAATGGTGAGAAGTGCCGTGTTGAGGGATGTCATCAAGTTAAGACCAGAAACGGCACCAAGGATGTTCCCTGCTTCATACGCAGCACACCCAAGTATCACGGGACCACCCAACAAAAATTTTAGAATGCCGCTTTTTTGTTCACCATACTTTTTCGACAACGCCTGGCCCATTGTCATGCCGCTGACAATGGCAAGCCTTCCGGAGACCTCTTGCAGCAGGATGCAGGCGATGGTGGCGAACACGACTGCCCACAGCAAGTCAAGTTGAAAGAGAGATCCGGCAGACGCAGCCGTCGTGACAGTGCCCGGGCCAATGAAAGCGGCAGAGATCACCGACCAAAGGATAACGCTGCGGAGCGTATTGTTCTTGCTCATTCCTTGAAGGTGTCGCGGTTGAAATTATCGGGCAGCCTCGGCACTGAGAAAACTACCATAAAAGACAGCATTCATCAACATCTTGTTGGTTCCAAACCAAAAGGCCCTGAATGCAAGATCTTCCGTGAAGCCAATAACCCTCCCTCGTCCCATGACGGACAATCCGATGCCGGAAGTGTTTTTAATTTTCGGATAGTTGATCTTTGAAATATATCCACTCATCAGGGGTGTTGAGCCGTACGTAAGTGGATTCGCATAAGCACCTTTCGCTTTCTCCATAAAAAGATTATTGGACTTGAACATCGGTATCTTGTTATTGTAGTAGCCATACAAGAGAGGATTGGTGAGGTCTACATCCGCTTCGATGATGGCACCACTCGTTTCCTGAGCACCGGTAGCCTCATCAATGTCGGCATAAGGTTTTTGTTTTACCGGTTCTTTCTTGTCTTTGTCGTCCTCTTTTTTCATATCAAATTTTCCGAGGCCGGCGGTCGTAAACCAATTCAAAGCATTTTCGAAACCGATGACCACGCCCCCGTTTTGAATCCAGGTCTTCAATTTTTCTTTGGCGCTTTCACTGATGGCGTTGTATACTCCGGCAGGGAAAATAATGGTTGTGTAGCGATTGAGGTTGGCGGTGTTGAAAACAGATATTGGCATGCAGGTAACAGGAATGTAAAATCGTTGGTCGAGGAGATGCCATATTTCTCCTGCATCGGTGGGTGAAACACCGGTAAATCCACCGCCATCCACCAACATGGCTATCTCTGGTTTCTTTACCAGTTGAAAGCTGCTGCTGCCGAGGCTCACCCCCCGATAATCCAGGCCAGTGTTGAAGGCATAGATATCAATCCCATCCTTTTCTACAATTTCCCGAAGGTAGACTTCAATTTGTTCCGGGTTCTTGTCCTGGTTTTCAATTGAAATCATAATGGCTCCCGGCTCAAACTTCTTGCCCGATTGATGATAGAATGCATTGGTGGAAACTTTGACCCGAATGCCGTGACTCACCAATCGATAAATAGCGCGCGGGGAATAAAATCCATAGGTCTCGAAGATATAGGCGTAGGAACCAGCCTCACCAATAATTTTTCCAGCTGGCATCAGCGGCTGCGTTACTTTTTCGCCGAGCGCGGGCGGGGCTTTTAATTCCTCGTAGTCAACGCCAAAAGCCAGGGGCAACGTCCAGCTGGAGATGTCATAGAAAAGACTGTCTCTGAACTGGGTCATTTTTCCAAACATTCCTTTGATCAGGCGGTATTGCGGCTGGCTGAGAGGCACCACGTAGCTTGATTCAACATCAAAACTTTTTCCATTCACTGTTGATGCAGAAGTTGGTTTATAAAAATCAATTTGCTGACGCACAAGGACTTCGGCTAAGTGGAAGACTTTCGCTTTATCTCTTGACCCAAACAGATATCCCTTCACCGGATCTTTGGCGGCTTCTGTGATGCTGCTTTTGTAAAAGTCGCGATGATAGTTCAGCAATTCTTCCCGCAATTCATTCACAGCTTTCAAAGAGCTAAGCATCGTTACGAAATGGTTGCGAATCGTAAAAGGGAACCGCAATATTCCGTTGACGCTTTCCTGCGCATGTCCGCGCGAACTGGCCTGCTCAAACAAAATTCCAATGGCACCTTGTGCATCAGGGTAGGTTGAGCCTTTGCCATAATAAAAATCATCATACCCTTCTTGCGTGAAATAGAGAGAACCAATTTGATCAAGGGCCTTCGCGTGGTACTCACCCATTTTTCGGGTGAGCTCCTGATTTTTCTCGGGCGTTAGTGGATGAACACGGGTCGGCTCGCCGGGCATAAAGAAAAATGTTGCGTTGGTTCCTTGTTCGTGATGATCCGTGAGGACGTTGGGTCTCCATTGCTGAAACTTTTTGATTCTGGCCTGCGACTCCGGCATCTGGGCCACCATCCAGTCGCGGTTGAGATCAAACCAATAGTGATTAAAGCGTCCTCCCGGCCAGGCCTCGTTGTGTTCCATATCGTTTGGATCTGGAGAAATGAGTTTGCTTTTTCGTGAATTGGCCCAACTGGAGAAGCGGGTGAGACCGTCAGGGTTAAAACTTGGGTCAAACAGGATTATCGTGTTCTCCAGGTATTTTTCTATTTCAGGTCCCTGGGCAGCTGCCAGGTAATAAGCCATGACCAATCCTGCATTGGCGCCACTGGGTTCATTTCCGTGGATGCTGCAACCCAGGTAATACACGGCAGGCATGGTTTTAATGTCAACGGAGGAAGATTTTGATGGGTCAGACAGCACAAGGTGTTGCTGACGGATATTCTCAATATTCTGGTGATTTTTTGGTGAAGTGATGGTCAGCAGGAGTAGGGGTCTGGCTTCATAGGTCTGACCTGTGACTTCCAGACTAATCCGATCGGAGGCTTTGTCCAAAGCGATCATATAGCTTACCAGCCTGTCATGGCTTACATGCCATTCGCCTACTTCATGACCAATGACGGAAGCTGGGGTAGGAATTGCCGGGTTGTATGAAATTCCAGCCGGCAGGAAGTAAGAAAGGTCAACCTGACTGTGCGCTGAAAGAAGAATACATCCAAACATCAGAGACAGAGTAAGTTTCTTCATAAGGTTTAAGTTTAGGTTGAAACAAGGTTACTATTTATCACAAAATCAAGGAATCCGCAATCGTTTGAATGGCTTCAATGTTACGGAATTGTTAACAACTTGTTGGTAACATTTAAAAGGGAGGTAAAATGGAGTGTGACTAATTAGAATACTTTTGTCATCGAAAATCCAAACCACTAACCTATGAGAAAACATTTACTACTACTTGGTGCACTCTTGCTCACCGCAGGAGGGCTGCTCGCACAGGTTACGAATTCCTCGATTAAGGGGCTTGTAACCGATACCAATGGTGGACCCCTTCCCGGCGCAACCATCATTGCCACCCACACACCATCCGGAACAACGTATGGCTCGGCTTCAGTGGCTGATGGACGGTATACGATCCCCGGTATGCGTATTGGAGGGCCCTATACAGTCAAGATAAGTTTTGTTGGCTATAAGGAAGAGACGGTTGAAAATATATTTCTCAACTTGGGTGTTGCTGCCGATGTAAACGTCAAATTGACAGAAGGCAGCGCTGAGCTCCAAGAGGTCGTTGTTTCGGCTGACAAGAACGATGTGTTCAGTTCTGATCGTACAGGTGCTGCCGCAACTTTCGAAAAGGCGACCATCAACTACATACCGACCATCAATAGAACGGTGAACAGCATCCTCAAGTACAATGTGTACAGTGGTGCAAACAATTCCTTTGCCGGTCAGGACAGCCGGTTTAACAACTTCACCATTGATGGCGGGGTTTTTAACAATGGTTTTGGATTGGGAAATTCAGCCCAGGCCGGTGGCCGTACCAGTACGACAGCGGTTTCTCTGGATGCTTTGGACGAAGTTCAATTGAATGTTACACCTTTTAGTGTGCTCCAGTCGGGGTTTGGTGGTGCTAACATTAATGCGGTAACACGGTCAGGAACAAACACCTTTACTGGTTCAGTGTACACACTTTACAGAAACAGCAAGAACAATATGCTGGGTACTCAGGCAGATGGACAAAACCTGCCTCCGGTAAATCTGAAGGAGCAGACCTTTGGTTTCCGAGTAGGTGGACCGCTCATTAAGAATAAATTGTTCTTCTTTTTGAATGCGGAACAATTTACCAGCAGCGCGCCAGCGTTGGATTGGGTTACTAACAATCCCAATGCGGCGGGCAACGTTTCCCGTGTGACCACGGATGACATGAATGACCTGAGCGCATTCATGAAAACCAATTTCAACCGCGACCTGGGTGCCGTTGATAATTTCAATAATGACATCTCCAGCAAAAAATTCCTTATCCGCCTTGATTACAACATCAGTCAGAAACATAAGTTGGCTGTCCGTTATTCTCAGCATGATTCTCAATCGGATCAGGTCATCAGCAACAGCAACAGCAGCAACACGGCTGGAAATGGAAACCGCACCAACTCGGCCCTTGCCATTTCTCCACAGAATACAGGATATATCATTAAGGACAATACGCAGTCATTCTCTGCCGAGTTGAATTCAAGTTTCGGAAGCAAGTTTGCGAACAGACTCCTTGCGACCTATAACTATCAAAACGAAGACAGAAAGTACAAGGCGGATTTGTTTCCAACCATTGACATTCTGAATGCCGCCGGTGGAACCACTTACACTTCAGTTGGTTTTGATCCTTTTACTCCGAACAACAAGTTGAACTATTCGACATTGAATTTAACAGACAACATCACCTATTTCGGAGGAGATCATACCCTCACGGGAGGCCTTTCATACGAGGTTTTCAAGTCCAACAACGTGTTCTTCCCATCTTCCAATGGTGTCTATGTCTACAACTCCATTGCTGATTTCAAAGCTGCGGCAACCGACTTTATTAATAATCCCAACGCGACGCTTTCTCCGGTTACAATACCGAGGTATAACCTCCGTTATTCATTGCTCCCGGGTGGTGCTGAGCCATTGCAGCCGCTAAAGGTTTCCACCTACAGCTTCTATGTCCAGGATGAGTGGCAGGTGAACGAGAAATTTAAGTTGAACCTGGGTATCCG
>JAYVEZ010000313.1:0-6108 GCA_043773645.1 Cytophagales bacterium | reverse complement strand
GGAACAAAATCTTTCCGGTAACC
This sequence comes from Cytophagales bacterium, assembly GCA_043773645.1. Classification (GTDB taxonomy): domain Bacteria; phylum Bacteroidota; class Bacteroidia; order Cytophagales; family Cyclobacteriaceae; genus ELB16-189. The sequence goes on along the minus strand of JAYVEZ010000313.1, from coordinate 6,085 downwards.
ACAGGCTCCTTGTTAAACCTATCCATCCGCGCTTTGTAGTGAGCCGGAGAATTGGGCAATGTATCATAGGTGGACTGACCAAACGCAGGCGACCCGATAGCTATCCCAAGCAAAATGAATATTCCCCACCGGATCGTGATCATATCATTTCATATTCGGTTTATCCAATGGCTGTACCGCGAGCACCTGGATTGTCGATATTACTTTAGATGCACAGCGCACGGTAAGGTAACACCCCCATCACCTAAATTCAACGACTTTTACGGAAGCGGCGAGGAATAATTGGTCAACCTCTTTACTTTTAGTCCAATGAAGTACCCATTGATAATTGTTGGCTGCCTTTTCTCGTCTTGTGTTGCCGCTCAACCCTTGACGCGCATCGCGTTTGGATCCTGCAGCATTCAGGATTCCACTTCCCAGATGTGGGGTGAAATCACAACACAAAGACCTCAGCTTTGGATTTGGTTGGGCGATATGATCTATGCCGACACCCATGATATGCGCGTGATGCGGACAAAATACGACAAGCAAAAAAGTGATCCTGGCTATCAGTTGTTGATCCAGTCGTGCCCGATCATCGGCACCTGGGACGATCACGATTATGGCCAGAACGACGGGGGAAAATACTATTCCAAGAAGAATGAAAGCAAAGAAGAGATGATGCGATTTTTGAATGTGTCCGCCGATGATCCCGTAAGAAAACACCCTGGGGTGTATAGTAGTCATACCTACGGCACAGGCAATCAAAAAGTAAAAGTGATTCTGCTAGACACCCGTGCTTTTCGGGACACAACACAGGCCTCGTCTACCAAAGGAAAAAAATACGATTCCAATCCTACCGGAGATCTCCTCGGCGAGGAGCAATGGTCCTGGTTTGAGCAACAAATAAAAAATTCTGATGCCGCCCTCCACATCATCGGGTCCAGCATCCAATTTATCTCCAATGACCATGGGTACGAAAAGTGGGGCAATTTTCCCAAATCCCGCCAGCGGATGCTTGACTTATTGGTGAAATATAAAATCAAACAGCCTTTGATAATTTCTGGGGACAGGCACATCGCAGAGATCTCAAAAATGGAAGTACCGGGTTTGCCTTATCCCTTGTATGACTTCACATCCAGCGGCCTCACGCATACCTGGAGTTTTAAAGATGCCCTTGAGAAAAATCAGTATCGGATTGGAAAAATGGTGGTGCAGAAAAACTTTGGTATGATCCTCATCGATTGGTCGGGAGGTGCGCCAAAAATTACTTTTGAAATTCGGGGCAAAAATCCCGGTCCATGGGATAAGCCTGTTATGATCAACTGAAGTAGAATAAGTCATTCCCTTAGGGATTTACCTTTGATAGCGAATTGAAAATTTATTCTCATCTTTTCGCGCGAAAATGAAGGAGTCAATAAAATACACTTTGCAAGTAGGGATTGCGCTGGTCATTGCCAATATGATTGGGACGGGCGTCTTCACCTCGCTCGGGTACCAGGTGGGGCCCCTGCCATCCGGTTTTGTTATTCTGATGTTGTGGCTGCTGGGTGGCGTGGTGGCACTGGCCGGAGCCTTGACCTACGCTGAAATTTCTACTACCCTGAAGCGGTCTGGGGGCGAGTACTATTATCTCAGCGAAATTTTCCATCCCGTCCTTGGCTTTCTCGCCGGGTGGATGAGTACCCTCGTGGGCTTTGCCGGAGCCATATCCGCCGTGGCCCTTGCGATTGGTTCTTACTCATCCGTCCTGTTTAATATTCCTGAAAAAATTGTGGCGATCAGCAGCATCATGGTCATTTCGGGAGTGCATCTATTTGGCGTAAAGACGAGTGGTGTCACACAAACAATATTGACTGGCATCAAACTTTCGCTGATCGCTTTCTTTTGCCTCGTCCCCTTTTTCTTTTCCGGGGATTCATTATCCGGGATTGCGTTCCTTCCCCAGCCCGGTGATATTGACCTGATGCTCACGCCAGGGTTTGCCGTGTCGCTGGTCTTTGTTGTCTACGCCTATACCGGGTGGAATGCCGCGGCCTACATTGCAGGAAACTTGGAAAACCCTGCACGGAATCTGCCGAGGGCTTTGCTAATAGGAACATCCGTTGTTGTGGTTATTTACCTGGCCTTGAACGCTATGTTCCTCTACGTCTCTACGTTTCAGGAACTTGAAGGGCAAAGTGACGTCGGAAACATAGTAGCCATAAAGCTTTTTGGAGTAAAAATCGGGCAAGTATTTTCGGCACTTTTCAGCATTGCACTATTGTCAACGCTAAGTGCCATGACGATCGCCGGTCCACGGGTTACCGAAGCCATGGGCGAAGATTATCCGGCCCTTCAAAAACTCTCAGTTCGGAACAAACATGACATGCCTTACATCGCCGTGCTGGTACAGGCCGGATGGTCTATTTTTCTTGTGATGGTGAGTTCATTTAAAGAAATCATCCAATATATTTCCATCAGCCTTTCCATATTCTCCTTGCTCACCGTCATCGGAATTTTCATCCTGCGAAAGACGCACACGGATCGCCCTTTTCGAATGCCTTTTTATCCAGTCACCCCCTTGGTCTTTATTGTTGTCACTTGCTGGATGATTTATTATATGTTCCGGGAAGATCCCAAAATAATTTTCTACTCACTCGCCACCATGATTCCCGGTGTGATTCTCTATTTTAGCGTCGCAAAAAAAAGAAACATTGAAAAATAAGTTCGGTTTCCTCCTCCTGCTCGCGTGTGCCTGTAATCCACCCCGCGAAAAAAGCTCCACCTCCATTGATTCCCTGGCAGCGAGTAAGCCTGTCGAGGAAATTGTTATGCCAGACACCGTCAAAAAGGATAAGGAACTCGATGCGCTGGGCCGGTATATTGCCGGACTGGAGCAAGCCGATTCAAACTCATATTCCACCCTTCAGAAGGAGGCCGCGTGGAAGACCTTTAAGTCCACCACCGACTCCAGCTGGAACACCTTGTTTACAGAGCGTCTCAGCAAGATGCAAACATGGCAGGCAGACCATTTCTCCTTAACAATCAACGATTCCCTCAGGGTTTTTTATCCTTTCTCCGGCCCGGATTTCCTGCATGCCTACTATCTATATCCCACAGCCCACGAATTTGTACTGGTCGCGCTGGAACCGATACAAGAGGCGGTAAGTCTCAAAACATTAGACGCCACTTCGAGGGATCATTTCCTGGATAGCCTGCGCCACTCCCTGAGGAGTAGTTTTAAGAAAAGCTTTTTTGAAACAAAAAATATGGTGGAGGATTTCAAAAGCGTGAAAGGCGTTTTACCTCTCTTATATCTTTTGATTGAACGAAGTGGACATGAGTTGCTGCAACAGCAATTTATTTATATCGACACCGCTGGATTGGCAATGGAGACAAAGTTTGCAAAACTGTACAGACAGAAAATACCCGCGGTAAGATTGAAATTCCGGGATCGTGAAACAAAGGAAATCAGCCAGCTCTACTATCTCAACATCAATATGCTCAGCTCTGAGCTTAAAAAAAGACCCGGATTCGAAAAGTTTTTAAAACGAAAGCAGCCATTCAACACGTTCATTAAGTCAGCATCGTACCTCATGCACCGACCCGCCTTCCAGGAGATCAGGAGATTGATTATGGACAACTCCGTCAGCATTTTTCAAGATGACACCGGGATTCCATACGCCAATTTCAAAGGGAAATTGGATTGGACCATGCAATTTTATGGGGCGTACACCAAGCCCATTAAATTGTTTGAGACACGGTATCAGCCGGATCTGGATTCAGCTTACCAGGCCTCCAAGTTTTTACCCCTTCCTTTCTCCATTGGCTATCATTACAAAAAAGACCAGGCAAGTTATATGCTCGCCAAAAAGTCATCGGTCAAGCTGTCCCGGTAGTCCGTAGGTAATCTTACCGAGCCTGGTGATCGAAGTCACCATGCTTCGAAGCCAGCATACCCGTTCCCAAGGAATTCCTTTCTGGCCATATAACGGCCACAGAAGCAACAAGAAGAGCATTTTAGCATTTTCCATGGTGTCGTAATTATTTTTTTGGTGTTTATTTTTTAGACTAATCTAAATTATTATTTTTACATTTCTAAAATAAACTGACACGCCGTGCGCCTCCCGGTCTTTGGATGGATCTTGTTTACTGCCAGCACCGCTGCTGCCCAAATGGGCGGGCTGAAAGGCAACATCACATCCGGTGGAAAGCCAGTAGAATTTGCCAATGTATGGATCAGTGAAACAAAACAGGGCGCTTCTGCCGATCGCATAGGCCAATTCCTAATCACCGCCATCCAATCCGGAAAGTGCACCGTGCACATTTCGGCGGTTGGATACCATCCCCTGACCTTGAACACCACCATCATCCCGGAAGGGGTCGTCAGCCTCCAGGCAGAAATGAAAGAAGACAACGCCCAACTGGAGGAAGTTGTGGTCACCGGGACGATGAAAGAAGTGACAAGGCTGGCCTCGCCCATTTATGTAGAAGTATACAGTCCAACCTTTTTCCGAAAAAATCCCACGCCCAACATTTTTGAGGCGCTGAACACCGTCAATGGCGTCCAGCCTCAAATCAATTGCAATGTGTGCAACACAGGCGACATCCACATCAATGGCCTGGAAGGACCTTATACCATGATATTGATTGACGGGATGCCCATTGTGTCCAGCCTTTCCACCGTCTACGGATTGTCGGGAATTCCCAACAGCATGGTGAAACGGATGGAGGTAGTCAAAGGACCAGCCTCCACCCTGTACGGTTCTGAGGCCGTGGGCGGGGTTGTCAATATTATTACCAAAGATGCGGGCCTACCTTCCCTAAAGGTCGACATGTTTGGTACCAGCGCAGGTGAATATAACCTGGACTTGTCCGGCGCATTCCGTGTCAGGAAAAGCAGCGCATTGCTGGGTATCAACTATTTCAACTACACCCAACCTGCCGATATCAACCACGATAACTTTACCGATGTGACGCTGCAGGAGCGAATTTCCATTTTCAACAAGTGGAACTTCACCAGGCCTTCTGGAAAAAAGGCTTCGATGGCATTGCGGTATGTGAGGGAAAACCGATGGGGTGGTGAACTGCAGTGGACTCCCGAATACAGGGGCACGGATATTTTTTATGGCGAATCCATTTACACGCACCGCGCCGAATTCATCGGAAATTATCAACTACCGGTAAAGGAGAATATCACCTTCGACTATTCATATAACTATCATTTGCAAGACTCCTATTATGGTACGGCAAAATACCTGGCCAATCAGCAGGTAGCCTTTGCGCAACTCCGATGGAATAAATTAATCGGCCAACATGACGTGTTGATGGGACTGCCCTTCCGGTTTGCAACCTACGATGACAACACACCTGGCACGGCCCATGCCAATGGCGAGAATGCTCCCAACCTTACCTTCCTTCCGGGAATATTCGCCCAGGATGAAATCAAGATCTCCGAAAAATTCACGACCCTCCTCGGTGGACGTTACGATCACCATAACATTCATGGGAGCATCTTCACCGAACGGGTGAGCTTCAAATTTTCTCCAAACCCAACCAACACCCTGCGGCTCACGGGCGGAAGTGGGTACCGCGTAGTCAATCTATTCACGGAAGAGCATGCAGCGCTTACCGGCTCAAGAGAGGTAGTGGTCAAAAATAACCTGAACCCCGAACAATCGTGGAATGCCAACATGAATTATTCCAAGTCCATCACCCACCGCAATGGGTACATCAACCTGGATGCAAGCCTCTTCTATACCTATTTTACGAATAAGATTGTCGGTGATTTTGCCACCGATCCCAACAAAATCATTTACGACAATTTAGATGGTCATGCCGTGTCGCAGGGACTTACCCTGAATTCAGATTTTTCTTTTGCGAATAGCCTGAAGCTCGTCGCAGGCGTCACCTGGATGAATGTCTACCGCATCGACCATCAAATCAGTGAAGAGAAAATTCCGCAGCTGCATGCACCCGTATTTTCAGGAACATTTACAGCAAGTTATTCCTTTGATCATGCTGGCCTGAGCGTTGATCTCACGGGAAGAATCAACGGCCCCATGTATTTGCCAGTTGTACCCAATGACTTCCGGCCGGAAATGTCACCCGCCTATGGTCTTAT
>JAYVEZ010000312.1:0-5360 GCA_043773645.1 Cytophagales bacterium | reverse complement strand
TGGTCGATCGCAATCAGTACTGCATCCGTCTCCGCGGCCGAAACAACGGTATCCAACGTGAATCCCCAAACAAGAAAAATAATTAGCGTGATCGCCAGGGTGGGAGCGGTGGTATTCACCATATACCTCACATGGGTAAACAAGTCCGTGCCGGCCATCGCGGGGGCGAGATTCGTTGTGTCCGACAACGGTGACATTTTATCCCCAAAGTATGAACCTGAAATAATGGCGCCCGCAATCACAGGCTCTGAAATTCCGAGTGTCTTGCCAATACCCAACAATGCAATTCCTACCGTAGCCACCGTGCTCCATGAACTTCCGGTGGCCAGGGAAACGATGCAGCAAACTACAGTGGCCGCAAAGAGAAAAATGGTAGGATTTAGAATTTTCAGTCCATAGTAAATCATGGCGGGCACAATACCACTGATCAGCCACGCACCCGAAAGGGATCCGATGACCATAAGAATGAGAATAGCGCCCATGGCCGAGCTGATGCTCTTGACAACGCTGAATTCGATTTCATCCCAGCGATATCCGAGACGAAATGAGATAATGGCGGCCACCCCGGCGGCGAGGATCATGGCAATTTGGTTAGGACCGTTTGTGGCGCCCGATTTAAAAATGATCACATTGGTACCGAGCAAAAGAATGAGGACCAGGATGGGAACAAACGCCTGCCACAATGCAGGCTCTTTTTTGATGGTCATGCGAATTCGTTGTTGGGGGAAAGATAAAGATTATTTGTTCATGGGGCTTAAGCAAATGGAATCGCGGCTGTGGCTTTTGAATGTCATTGTTGAATCTTATAGTGAACTCCCCTCGCTTCCAGATAGGCCATGATATACTGAAAGTGTTGTTCGTCTTCCCCCAGGAACTCCGGGGGGCAAATGCCTTTGCGGTTAAACTTCCCCTCCAGGAGAAGATGCACAGCTGCCGTGCAGGTGTAGCCGGTTGTCCGGGCCATGGAAAGGGTATGGGATGATCGGTCGGTGCGGTCAAGCAAATCGTACTGATACTTTTTTGGATGATTGCTTTCCTCGCCACTTACCTGAATCCGCATCACCGTAAATTCTTCTTCGCCCAACTTCAATTTCCAAAGTGGGAATAATAACCTGGCAGTCAAGTCAATCGGGCGAATCTTTATTCCATTCACATCGACCGCAACATATGAAAAGAACCCCGAATGGCGCAAAACGCGCAGGTATTCGATGCATCCAGGATAGCGCAGGGTCTTCTCCACCATATTGGGAATGTTCGGCATGGTTTTGATCAGGGTCCTCAGCCCGTCGGAATTCCACGACTCGAGCGTTCCAACCCCATCAAAATAAACCAGCTCCGGATCTGAGAGTGCTTCCTTCACGACAACAGAATTATTTTGAACATAGCGGGCAGGCCTCACATACTCTTCGATCACGTCAATCGGAGAAAATACCGCTTTGTATTCGTAAGGCCATTCCCGAATCAAGGGAAGTCCGCCGACCCGACAATCATAGGAATGAACCTTCATCCTTTTGTTGTGGTAACCAAGAATGATATTGCTCATCCCCGGGGCTACGCCACAATCGGTGACAATGGTTACGTTTTTCTTTTTGGCTAAATCGTCCAGTTGAAATGGATCTTCAGGAAAAAAGGAGATGTCAACCATGTTCTTGCCGGCATCAATGACGGCGCGGGCCGTCTGCAATCCAAGGAAGCCGGGAACTGCGCCAACCACAAGGTCGTAGGGTGTCAGCAGGGACATGAGCTGCGGAACTTGAGAGAAATCTGCTTTCAGGGTAGTGATTCCTTGCCGTTGCACTTCTGCCAGTGAATGCTCATCTATATCCACCGAAGTAACTTCAAAGTCCTTTGCCAGGTCCATGGCCATTACCTTGCCCACCAATCCAGCGCCCAGCACAATGACTTTCTGTTTCATACAACATCAATTTTATCTAACTTCAGTACCTTTCTGTCAGGATGTCCGGGCAGTCAATCTATTCTCAATGAAAAAAAACCATGTTAGAGCCAGCCAAGTTAATTGAAAAAGCCAAACATTCTGCCTTCTGGCTTTGGGTATTGAACCAGGCCTTGCACAGAATGGTGCCGTTTAACCGGCCTCATAGATTTCAGGTTATCAAAATAGAAGATCACTATCTGAAAGCACTGATTCCATACCGGAAGAGCAACTTCAATCATATTCGTGGATTGCATGCCTGTGCGCTGGCCACCATTTCTGAATTCGCCACAGGCTTTCTGCTGATCACCCGCCTGGACAGTAAAAAATTCCGCCTTATCATGCAGCGCATTGAAATGGATTATCACTATCAGGGCAAGATGGATGCCTGGGCGGAGTTCCGCACGTCAGAAGAGTGGTTTCAACAACAAATTATTTTTCCTTTGCAATCAAATGAATCGGTGATCGTGCCTTGCGAAATAAAAATCCACGACGCAAAAGGCAACCACCTTACCACCGGGAAGGTTTTCTGGCAAATCAAAGACTGGACCAAGGTTAAAACGAAAACTTGATCACCCGCGAATTTTATTTAACTTTAAGAAGGAAAGTATACAATTGATTTCAAATGCTCCGGCCATGAGAAAAATAGACATGCTTCTTTCTGAGTATGGTGAAAGTCATCAAAACGTCACCAACAAAACAATCCATTGGATTTGTGTACCCCTGATTTTTTTTAGCGTCGTTGGCTTGATTGCCTCCATTCCTTCGGGCATACTCCAGTCTGTATTCGGTGAAGGAAACCCTTATGCCAACTGGGCGACCGTCATGCTCATCCTGGCCATTGTCTACTATCTTACCTTATCTTTTACACTCACCGTAGGGATGCTCCTTTTTGCCGCATTGTGCCTTTTCCTGGCAGAACAGGTATCTGCAACCGGCACACCCCTGTGGGCAGCGAGTCTCTTTATTTTTGTGGTGGCATGGATTGGACAATTCTATGGACATAAGGTGGAGGGAAAGAAACCATCCTTCTTCAAAGACCTTCAGTTTCTCATGATTGGACCAGCTTGGCTGATGCATTTCATTTATAAGAAATTAGGAATTCCCTACTGATTGGAGCATGGTTACTCCGTTGCCAGTGAATTGCCTCCGGGATTTTCTCCGGACTATGATTCCTTTTTGTTCAACCATCCGGATCATCTCCGACTGCAGGCAGATACCTGGCTGAACCTGTATCTCCTTCGGAACACCAACCAAAAAATCATGGCACAGGTTTCCTTCCATGTGCAGAACTCGATAGCAATCACTCCTGCGCGCGCGCCGTTTGGGTCTTTTCTATTTTCAAATTCTTTATCCCCTGTGATTCTTCATGACTTTGTAGCACAGTGCGAGGCACACCTCAAAAAGTCAGGCGTAACTTCATTGATATTGACCGAACCTCCGTTGTTTTATCGCAAATCCGGTGAACTGCTGCACACCATACTATTAAATCGGCAGTTCAGGGTGAGCAAGGCAGAGTTGAGTTCTGGAATAAAGATTGACAAAACTGTTTTTGAGGATAAGATTGAGGCGTGGGAGAAACGAAAGCTAAAGCAAGCGAAAGCAAAGGGATTACAATTCAGGGCACTGCCCATCACAGAAGTGGAAAACGTATATAACTTCATTCTGGCATGTCGAAAGCAGCGGGGACAAACCCTGAGCATGACATTGGAAGAACTCAAAAATACCATCAAAACTTTCAAGAAATCATTTTATCTGTTCGGCACCTACTTTCAGAAGGAATTGGCCGCCGCTTCCATTGCTATACAAGTTCACCCCACCATATTGTATAACTTTTATTCAGGCCATCTCAAGAAATTTGACTCCATCAGCCCGGTGGTATTACTGACCAGTGGGATGTATAAATTCTGTGAATCCAACCAATTTATCCTTCTGGACCTGGGGACATCTTCCGTTGACGGTCGACTGAATTTTAGCCTGTTGGACTTTAAACTTAGACTGGGGGCAGTGCCTTCCATGAAGTTGACCTTTGAAAAGGAGTTGGTGTGAATCCTCCCCTAGTATCGGTCATTTGCCTCTGCTACAACCATCAACAGTTTGTGGAAGAATCCATACAATCTGTCCTGGGCCAGACTTATACGAACATTCAGTTGATCGTGGTGGATGATCAAAGCACCGACCAAAGTGCTGACGTTGTTCGGCGTGTGCTGGCAACCTATCCGGCAGTTGAATTTGTTGCCCTCCCTGCCAACCTGGGTAATTGCAGAGCCTTCAATCGAGGATTTGCCAATGCAAAAGGCGATTTCATCATTGACTTGTCGGCAGATGATGTACTGACACCCCATCGAATTGAGAACGGCGTCAAAGCGCTGGAGGCTGGTGGCGTGGAGGTAGGAGTCAATTTCACCGATGCTCAGCTCATCGATGAAAATGGAAATCCCATCGGACTGCATTCCGACCGATTCCCGCATGAACGGGTTCCCCAAGGCGACGTGTACAAAGAGGTCCTTTCACATTATTTCATCAACAGCCCTACCATGATGATGCGGCGGGCTGTATTTGAAAAGTTGGGCGGATATGATGAATCCCTAGCGTATGAGGATTTTGATTTTTGGGTGAGGTCTTCCCGATATTTTAGATTTTCTTATTCACCGGAACCCCTTGTAAAACGACGGATTCTCTCCTCCTCCCTCGGGCGTGGTCAATACAAAAAAGGCAGCGGACAGCTGAGGTCTACATTGAGGGTGTGTGAAAAAGCATTTAACCTGAATAGAACCCCGGACGAAAATAGTGTATTGAAAAAACGGATTCGATATGAAATCCGCAGGGCGTTGAGTTTGGGTGAATTCAACATTGCAATGGATTATTGGAAATTACTGCGCGCCCATTAGTTTATTTTCTGTTATCGTCACCCATCACCATGCTGATATAGCTGTTGTAGCGGCTTAGTGCGATCACGCCTTCTTCGACCGCCAGTCGGATGCGGCAAGCTGGTTCTGTGAGGTGCAGACAACGCGAGCCGAATTTGCACTCCGCCCTCAACTCTCGCATTTCAGGAAAGTAGTCGGAGATTTCCTGCTGGTTCATCTCCACCAGCCCCCACTCCTTAATCCCAGGCGTGTCGATGACAAAAGTTCTTACATCGATGGCAAACATCTCTGCAAAGGTGGTGGTATGGGTGCCCTTATCTGTGAAATCGGATACTTCACTCACGGTTTGCTGAATTCCGGGTGCAAGTCTGTTGAGTAAAGTTGATTTTCCTACACCGGAGTGACCGGCGATCAGGGTTGTTTTATTTTTTAAAAGTGCCTGTAAGCCACTGATGTCATCGTCCTTTGCTGAAATGATTTCAGTCGTCACACCAATGGTCTCATACATTTCTTTAAGTTCTTCTGCATGAACGATATCTTTTGATGATAACAAATCC
>JAYVEZ010000311.1:0-5202 GCA_043773645.1 Cytophagales bacterium | reverse complement strand
TATTGTGGAAAGCGATGCAACGATCGTGGCGCCTTTGATGTTTGCGTATATTCTGGATATGTAGGCAATTTGAAAATTTGAAAATGAATAATGAGCTGATTCGGTTATTCGGTAATTCGTTGATGGGGATTTGACAATGAGTTTGGATTTAGAACTTCGTTCGGCGATAAAGGATGCTATCAAGTCTTTGTATGATGCCTCTGTCGACAATATTCAGATTCAGCCCACCAATCCGGAGTTTGAAGGTTCACATACCTTGGTCTGCTTTCCGTTAGTTAAAACCTCAAAGAAAAAACCGATTGAAACTGCTGCAGAAATTCAGGGATACTTGCATCTAAAGTACTCAAACTTAATTAGCAGCAGCAATGTTGTAAATGGTTTTTTGAATCTTGTTATAGCAGACCACGTTTGGATAAGGCTTATCAATTCAATTCTTGTTGATAAAAACTTCGGAACGCTTCCTCCAAACGGCAAGGAAGTCATGGTAGAATATTCTTCCCCCAATACCAACAAGCCATTGCACCTCGGTCATTTGAGAAATAATTTTCTGGGTTGGAGTGTGGCGGAGATTTACAGGGCCAACGGATACAAAGTCCACAAAGTGCAGATCATCAACGACCGGGGCATTCACATTTGCAAATCCATGGCCGCGTGGAAGCTCTATGGTCATGGAGAGACTCCCGAGGGCAGTGGATTGAAGGGTGACAAGCTCGTAGGCAAGTACTATGTTGAGTTTGATAAAGTCTTCAAGAGACAATGCGCAGAACTGGAAGCGAAGGGAAGCAGCAAGGAGGTTGCAGAGAAAGATACTCCCATCATGAAGCTCGCCATTGAGATGCTCCAACAATGGGAACAAAAGCAACCTGACATCCTCCAACTCTGGAAGACCATGAACGGATGGGTGTACCAGGGTTTTGATGTCACCTACCACCGCATGGGCGTTGACTTTGAAAAATTATATTACGAATCAGAAACCTATCTCTTGGGAAAAGAAGAAGTGATGCGGGGGGTGGAGCAAGGTGTGTTCTTTAAGAAAGAAGATGGTTCCGTGTGGGTTGACCTGACAGCCGATGGTCTGGACCAGAAGGTATTGTTGCGTTCCGATGGCACCTCCGTGTACATGACCCAGGACATTGGCACCGCCATTTTGCGCTTCCGTGATTTTCCAAAAATTGAAAAGCAGGTTTATACAGTAGGCAATGAACAGGAATATCATTTTAAAGTATTGTTCCTGATTCTGGCCAAGCTCGGATATACATGGGCCAAGGAGTGTTATCACCTCTCGTATGGGATGGTTGACCTTCCCTCCGGGAAAATGAAATCCCGTGAAGGTACAGTTGTGGACGCTGACGATCTTATGGAAGAAATGGTAGAGGAGGCCGCGAAACAAACCAAAGAACTCGGGAAGATTGATGATATGGGTGCCGGGGAGCTGGCCGCCTTATCCGAAATGATTGGTCTCGGCGCCTTGAAATTCTTCCTTTTAAAAGTCGATCCGAAGAAACGGATGCTCTTCGATCCAGCCGAGTCAATACAGTTGCAAGGTCATACTGGTCCGTTTATTCAGTACACCCATGCACGGATTCGCTCCATCCTCCGCAAATCCGAAGCGCTGAAGCTGCCAATGGATGAACCGGGTATTACTTCTCTGGAGGCAAGTGAACGTGGAGTAATTTTCATGCTCTCCAACTATCCTGCGAAACTGGCAGAGGCAGCAAGGGAATATTCTCCCGCCATCGTTGCGAATTTTGCATTTGACCTGGCGAAGGAATACAATCAATTCTACCAAACGATACCTATCTTTAACGAACCGGACATTGCGAAACTCAAATTCCGAATCGCATTCTCACAAGCGGTGGCGGATGTTTTGAAAAAGGCGATGGGATTGCTGGGGATACAAGTGCCAGACAGAATGTAAATTTGTTTTTAGTTGATCGTTGTTGGGGCCGCAACCGGTGCAACCAACGAACAACCACCAACGAACAACGATTATGACCGTTCAACTCCGACCCTTTCAAACCTCAGACACTGAAAATATTCTGACCCTCTTCTATGACACCGTCCACACGGTGAACCGGAATGATTATTCGCCCGAGCAACTGAATGCGTGGGTGCCTCCGCAACCGGATATCAAAAAATGGCGGGATCGCTTTGAATCTTCCAAGACCATCGTAGCCGAATCCGATGGAAAGTTGGTTGGCTTCGGCAACCTGGAAAACAAGAAATCGTCCATCGGCATGTTGTATGTGCACAGGGACTTCCAGGGACAAGGCGTTGGGTCCATGCTGCTGAACAAGCTCGAGGGAATGCTGGAAAAAAGAGAAGTGAAGTCCGCCCGGACAGAGGCCAGCATCAGCGCCCAGTCGTTTTTTGAACAAAAGGGTTATCAGGTTGTCAAAGAGAATCGCAAAAATGTGAATGGGATTGATTTCAGGAATTTCCTCATGGAGAAAAAGCTACCTTTGACAGAGAAACCTATTCACAAAGAGAGTAAAAAAGTGAAAGAGAAGTCGAAAAAAAATAAATCCTTCCCCTGGGGAAGTTTGTTCATCCATAAGGTCTTTGATCTTCTCATTGTAGTCGCTGGTGTTTCCATCGCCTTTCAGTTGAATAACATCAAGCAGGAATCTGACCAAAAGAGGTTGGAGCGGTTCTATTTGGAAAGTATGGTGGTAGACCTTGATAAGGACCTTGCCAAAACAGCGGAAGTACTTCAGGATCTCCGTTCAGACCGTGGGCTCGTCAATGGTTATCTTAAGAAATTGGAGCTGCCAAATCCACCGGTCGATTCCTTGGGCATCATCATTGTGCATGTGCTGGAATTTGAAACGTTCAGGGGAAATCAGGATACCTACACCACCCTCCTGACGAGCAATGGTTTTAATACCCTCGGGGATCAGGAGGTCAGGAGTCAGATTACGGAATACTATAAGCAATATGTATCGATCAGCCGTTTTGAAAAAGTATACACTGACGTTGTATACCAGTTGAACAGTTATTTCTCCCCTTATTGTGACTATGCCCGGCAGCAAATCATCGACGAGACCGTCGTGAGCAAGGTTCAGACGAAGAATAATTTGCTGATGGCCAGTGGTCAGTTGAACAACGGCATAGAAGATTATTCGGAAATGGCCTCGAAGGCCAAAGCCCTCAAAGCCAGTATTCAGTCGGCCCTCGAAAATTCGAGACAGCGCTGAACAAATAAGCTCACTATATTGTTAAAGTTTTAATTCCACAAAATTCAATCATTCAGTATGAAAACACTACTAATCCTATTCTTCGCCATGATGACCCTATCTCCTGCATCCCTGTACGATTTCAAAATGAGCGCCATCGACGGCAAGACCATTGACTTTGCTCAGTTCAAGGGTAAAAACATTCTCATTGTTAATACTGCATCGAAATGCGGTTACACCCCTCAATATGCCGATTTGCAAAAGCTTCAGGAAGCGTACGGCAGCAAAGTCACCATCCTGGGATTCCCCGCCAATAATTTCGGTGGACAAGAGCCAGGTACCAATAGCGAGATTGCGGGATTTTGCCAGAAGAACTACGGAGTAACCTTCCAGATGTTTGAAAAGATATCGGTGAAAGGAAGCGACCAGCATCCCTTGTATGTGTGGCTTAAAGAGAAGACGGGAGAAGAGCCAAGCTGGAACTTCTGCAAATACTTAATCAAGGCTGATGGCACGGTGAAGTTTTTCAAGTCATCCGTTAATCCGATGTCCAATGAAATTACCGGCCAACTATAAACGAATCCTTGTCGGACTCCTGATCGTTATGGGCCTTGCCGCATTTATGTCTGGTAAACTTTCCACCGGAAAACAGGAGCCAGTGACCGGATCCATCTATGACTATTCAGTGAAATCCCTGGAAGGCAAGGATGTGAATCTTTCGCAGTACAAAGGGAAGTACATGCTGATCGTCAACACGGCGTCCAAGTGCGGATACACACCGCAATATGCTGATTTGGAAAAACTGCATGAGCAATTCGGAGACAAAGTTGCGGTACTTGGTTTTCCCGCCAATAATTTCTTATGGCAGGAGCCAGGCTCCAGCGAGGAGATCGCCACCTTCTGTCAAAAGAATTACGGTGTTAAATTCCAGATGTTTGAAAAGATATCGGTGAAGGGCAAAGACAAAGCACCGCTCTACAAGTGGCTGGAAGCAAAGACTGGTGAAACACCTTCATGGAATTTTTGTAAGTATCTGGTGAGCCCTACGGGCCAGGTCATCGGCTTTTATCCTTCCAAAGTGAAGCCAATGGACAAGGAGATCGTAGACAAAATTTTGTGATCCGATGTTGAAACGGATCTGGAATACGAAACCCTATGCGCTGGATATGGGTTTGCTTGCTTTGCGCATTACGTTCGGTGCATTGATGATGACGCACGGATGGCCGAAGTTCATTCACTATGCAGAAAATTCTCCCGACTTCCCTGATCCGCTCGGAGTAGGCAGTCCGGTGTCGCTTCTATTGACAATTTTTGCAGAGCTATTTTGTTCCGGATTTTTGTTGTTGGGACTTTTCACCCGCGTTGCACTCATTCCGCTGATGTTTACGATGCTGATCGCTATTTTTGTTATTCACAAAGGTGATCCAATTGGCGATAAGGAGCACGCCATCTCTTTTTTGATTCCCTACTTTGCTTTGTTTTTGACAGGGCCGGGGTCATATTCGCTGGATCGTTTGTTGAAACGATAGGCTTGTCCGGTGATAAATCTGACCTATGGAAATCAAACCCTGGATTCACGCATTTCGACTTCGCACGTTGCCACTGGCGCTTTCTTCCATCGCCATGGGTGGTTTTCTCGCAGCGGCCAGCGGAAAATTTAATGCCTTCATCTTTGCGCTCTGTTGCCTGACAACCATTTTTCTGCAGGTGCTTTCCAACCTTGCCAATGATTATGGTGATTCGGTCCATGGTGCCGACCATGCCGGACGAACAGGTCCGCTTCGGGCGGTGCAGTCGGGGGCAATCTCTCCTCGCTCAATGCGTGGTGGGGTTATTCTATTTGTGGCACTATCCCTGATCAGTGGGATCGGGCTCTTGCTCGTTTCATTTGGCTTGAATTTCAAGATGCTGCTTTTCTTTCTGGGGCTGGGCCTGCTCAGTATCCTGGCGGCGATTGCCTATACGGTTGGCCGCAAACCTTATGGATACATCGGCCTCGGAGATGTTTCCGTGTTGATATTTTTTG
>JAYVEZ010000310.1:0-2059 GCA_043773645.1 Cytophagales bacterium | reverse complement strand
ACACAAACGAAGGCCAACGGTATCTTATACATCGTCACCGGTGCCGGAGGAGCAGGACTGTATGATTCAGCGCTTAGCAACAAGCCTCAAATCTGGAAGCGCGAAGCCAGGGAGAATTGGGTTCCATTCACAGTGAAGCTAATTTCGGATATTCATTCTTTTACCATGATTGAAACACAGGGAAAGACACTCACCCTGCGTCAGATCAATCTGAAAGGAGAGGCGATTGATGAGATTCACATGACGAAGTGATATGTGTTGGGGCCACTGCCCTGAGCTACCTTCTCGCGAACCGTCTTACCGGACAAGCCGTCTCGGCGCGATCCGGTAGCCCCCCATATCCAGAGCGAATGAAATAAGTAGGCACTTAGGTATTGGGCACAAGTCATTAGGCATTGGGTGTAACTACTCCAAAGGCAAAATGTAAAATATTAAATGTAAAATGTAAAAGTGCCTGTGCTAGACAAGTTGTGCTTCCTTGGGAGTTAAGGCCTTACCCTCCAGAAGCTGTTTGATGTTGCCCAAAGTAGCAGAAGCAATTTGCTTCAGAGCTTCTTCGGTAAAAAAACCCTGGTGGGCCGTCACCAGCACATTGGGGAAACTCATCAGACGCTGGATGGTGTCATCTTGAATGATATCTTCTGAAAGATCACGGAAGAAAAGTTTATCCTCTTGTTCATACACATCAATACCAAGACTCCCGATTTGCCGGGATTTCAACGCACCGATGACTGCCTTGGTGTCAATTAACCCACCCCGACTTGTATTGATCACCATCACGCCTTTTTTCATCATGCGAATGGTTTCTTCATTCACCAGGTGGCGCGTCTTCTCATTCAGGGGGCAATGGAGTGAAAGAATATCCGCCCGTTTAAATAGTTCTTCCATCGCCAGATACTCCACGCCAGACTCGACCAATTCTTCATTGGGCACGACATCAAAGGCAATTACCTTACACCCAAATCCAAGCATGATTTTGCAGAAGGCTTTTCCAATATTTCCTGTACCCACAACGCCAACGGTTTTGCCGTGCACATCAAAGCCCATGAGGCCGTTGAGGGAAAAATTTTGTTCGCGTACGCGGTTGTAGGCCTTGTGTGTCTTACGGTTTAGCGTCATCAACATAGCCACTGCATGTTCGGCCACCGCCTCCGGCGAATAGGAAGGTACTCGGCAGACTTTTATGGCATGGAGTTTAGCGGCCTCCAGGTCAACATTGTTAAACCCTGCGCACCGCAAGGCAATCACTTTAACGCCTTTGGAGGCTAGTGTTTTGATCACTTCCGCATTCAATTTATCATTTACAAAAATACAAACGGCCTCGGCATGCTCCACAGCGTTGATGATGTGGGGCCCCAGATGCGTTTCAAAGTATTCCAGCTCAAATCCATACGACTTGTTTTGTTGGTCAAAGAACTCCCAATCGTAAGGTTTGGCGGAGAAGAACGTTATTTTCATGGAGAGAGGGTTTCAGGTGGAGCGAAGGTGTTGGTAACTTATGAAATCTTGTATTCATAAGGGCCTCGGTCAAATATAACAATTGTAAAATCCTCTGCGAACCTTTGCGTTCTCTGCGGTTTTGTATTTCTTTTTTCTCAAACACAGCAATGAAAATTTAACCGCTGAGAACGAGGAGGTTCGCGGAGAGTCAGGTGATGCGAATTTCGGATTTCTACTCCGGCAGGTTAAAGCTGGCTACAAGTTTTTTGAAACGAGGGTCATTTCCGTATGGATCAATCTTAGAAGGTTATCAATTGCCGAAAAAGTTTTATCTTCGACCTTCTACTATTAATTAACATCAAATGGATTCAGCCGCTTTACGTTCAGTACAGGAACCATTAAAAGCCAAGTATCGTGATGAGCCGGGAGCGGCTTTGATTACTTTGAAGGCAGTCTCAACCGTCGGCGAAGGCATCACCTGTAAGATTCAGACTGGCAAGGCCTTGGTGGAAGCCGGACTTCACCCTGCCACTGGCGGGGATGGACTTTCCGCTTGCTCCGGCGATATGCTTTTGGAAGCGTTGGCTGCCTGTGCGGGTGTAACACTGAAGGCAGTCTC
>JAYVEZ010000309.1:0-4469 GCA_043773645.1 Cytophagales bacterium | reverse complement strand
GGCACATCAGCTTTAAGCTTCTCACTGTGTGTCCCCATCACCTTTTGAAAAACTTCCATGGTTTCGAAGTAAAAGTATCCAATGGCTAAATAAGGAACGGGTACGTCTGGTACTCCGCTCGCAATACCCTTGTCAATCGTCATAGCCTTCAGATCATTGCCAAATAAAGCTGCCGCCATGGGCATGTGCTTGGTAGCATAGTAGGCCATATCAAACGTCTTGCCTTCTCCATTGGGATAGAATATGGCCATTTTAATCATGCCCTTCTTGATCTTGGAGCAATCGGCGGATTGTTTTTGCTGACAGCCGATAGTGAATACGAGGAGGGTCAGAAGCAAACAGATTCTTGTTTTCATAAGTTGAGGTTTAATGTATTATCCAAGTTGAAATTATATCTGCTGAACCAGGCTTTCTAAAGTACTGGCCAATTGCAAAGTAGCTTTGAGTGATAATTTCCTTCCCGATGCAACGGCCTTTTCTAATTCTTCTTTAGACAATTTATCCTTTGCCGAGTCAATGTAGACCTTTCCCTGAAACCCTTCTCCATAATTATTTACAATTCCTTCTTGTTCTGTAAACAGTTGTGCTGCTGTTGCAATCTCAATGGCTTTAGCCGGTCGATTCTCTGCCGACTCCACACCCGCTATTCCGAGCAAGGCTATCCCAATGCCGCGAACACTTCCCACGTCTTCGTACGCAAGAATGGAATTCAGGAAATATTTATGGGCCTCCTTCACATTTTCAACTTTCAGAAATACCCACGCCATTTCCTCCAAGATACGCGCTTCTTCGGCCCGATCTCCGATGGTGGCAAATGAGTCCAATGCCGCCCGGTATAATTCAATGGATTCATCATAGTTTCCAAGGATCGAGGAAATCAAGGCCAATCCGCCTCTTGAAAGGCCGCCACCCTCGAGGTCAGGGACTCTGGTTTGAATGGTCAAGGCCAAATCATAGGACTTCCTGGCAGTTTCAAAATCTCCTTTTACCGTATGTATAATGCCGGAGGCCGAATGCCCAAATCCAATTTCGAAATCCTTCCCTGTTTCTTTACTCAGCTGAATGCACGCATCAACACACGAACTGGATTCCACTATTTTTCCTAACCCCAAATACGCAATGAACATGCTTAGCATGTTGAACCCCATAATTGATTTATTCCCCAGCCTCATCGCCATTTCATAGCTCGCCTGGTGTTCTTTTACACTTTGTTCGTGCTTGCCCAAAGTTGATGACGCCAATCCTATGGTGAGCAAGCACAGACATTTCCCCTTGCTGATGGCAGGACAATGGGGTAAGGCCAGGAATGAGTTTGAGTAATGCCTGGCCATGATATGTTTGCAACGTATGTGCCAGAAAAGCCATAATTCTCCGCAAATGGTCAAACCAATTTCTACTATCTCTTCGCCATGGGCAGCTTCACTCAGCAGAAAATCCAAAACGGATTGTATGTTGTCCTCTTCCACAATGCCCAACTGCATCGATGCGAGTTGGCCCCCGGTTTCCAATCCCTGACGAATCTGTGAGGCTACCCCGAGGAAGTATTTGGCCTGACGAAGCCTTATGTTGTTCGTTTCTGAATCGTTCCCTGATCTTTCAATCGCATATTCTTTGATGGTCTGCAGCATCTGGAATCGATCAGATGATCCAACATGTTGCACCAACCCTTTATCGATGAGGGATTCAAGTTCATCAAATGCCAATGCAGAATTCTCTTCATAGCAGGTTTGCTCGATGGCTTGCAGCGTGCATCCTCCTGAAAATACTGCCATTCTGCGGAATAGTTTTTTTTCAGACTCGGTGAGCAGGGAGTAACTCCAGTCAATGGTGGCTCTTAACGTTTGATGCCTTTCGGGTAAATCTTTCGATCCACCCGTGAGTATATCCAGTGCATGTTCAAGTCGCTGCAACAATTGCTTGATGGACAACATCCGCATGCGCGCAGCGGCGAGCTCCAATGCAAGTGGCAAGCCATCCAATCGTCGGCATACCTGAACTACTTCAGACGCATTTTCATCCGTCAGGTGGAAACTGGCGTTGACTTTACGGGCCCTGTCCACGAATAATGAAATGGATGGAAATTCCATGAGTTGAGCAATGGATCTCAGGTTTTGTCCGGATGGAAGCATGAGCGGTTTCAAAGCATACTCATACTCCCCTCGTATCTTTAAGGGCGTACGACTTGTGGCCAGGATCTTCAGGTTTGGACAGGTACTGATGAGTTCAGCGATTTGGGGAGCAACAGCAATGACCTGCTCCAGATTATCCAATACGAGAAGTGCTCTTGTGTCGCCGATTACTGAAGATATGCCCTTTGCTAAATTTCTTCCTTCGGCTTCTTTGATCCCCAATGCATTCGCGAGTGATGGAATGACCTCTTCTGCCATTGTAAGAGCGGCAAGTGGAAGGAAGACTACATTGCCTGAGAACTCAGTCTTTAGACGATGGGAGAGTTCAAGCGCCATCCTCGTTTTGCCCATTCCGCCGGAACCAATAATACTGACCACGCGGTTGGTCTTTATCAATTCAATCACTTCACTCAATTCTTTGTCCCTGCCAAACAAAGTGGTGGCGGATATGGGAATGGTATTTAGTCCACGAAAACGCTCAGCCCTGTTGTCAACACGATTTTGAAAGGCGCTATCCGATGTGACACTATCCAGAATTTCTTTAATGGCATTGGCAATCTTGTTGATCTGGTCTATGTAGAAAGTCTTGTTGAAATTGTCAGACTGTTTATCTTCCCTGATCAACGGTCGGTTGATTCCTGCGGCCTTAAAAGTAAAATCAATAGCCCTCAATATCCCACCCAACTCTTTTTCAAGGATGCCCAGGTCCTGGCTATCCAACTCATGAATGCGCACCGGTAATATTCTGCTCGCCACATTGCCATTGACCACTTTCAGCTTTAATCCGAATTGATCATTGGAGGCCAATTCCCGAAAGGGCAAAAACTCATGCTTCCAGGCAAAACTTTTGGGGTCGCAGTAAGTTTGTGAGATGATGGGAATGAAGATGAGCGACTTCACTTTTTCGCGCAAACTCAGGTCTACATCGTGATGGTCGCTGAGTCCGTCGTGGGGGTTGGTATCAAAGTATATAGATACTTGATGCTTGATGGTCGTCGCAAGTTCCTTTTGCAAAGCCTTGACAAATTCAGTTACCCAGCCGGAGCGGTTGTCGTTGTGACGATAACTGATAAAAATATCATATTCGAAGCCGGGTAGGAGAGAGGGCATTTTCAAATATACGCACTCATGATTGTCATACCATGGGAACCAAATGCATTTCCTGCAGATTTCGATGATTTTCAAAGAATCAAATTCTGTGTCATCTGCATGCACTCAATCTGCGTTATCAGTGGGAAAAAGATGCTACGCAAAAGCCTGCGGGACGCACGAACTTAATTTTGTTTATTAATTTGCATGGGGGAAGGCCACACTAAATAATTCATTCCATGAAGGAATCCATCCATTTCACAAAGCGTTTCCTGTTTATTGTCCTATGGGGTGTTTCTTTTTCAGGAATCGCACAAAGGATATTGGTTTCGCCCTACCTCCAGCCCGGGAATGCATCCTCGCTCGTCAAAGAACAGAAGGTCGTGATTTGGCATACGGACAGCGTTCCGGCAACTTTCCATGTAGAGTTCACAGCGGGTGCATTGGAGAATGCCCAGAAGATTTCTGATGCGAAGGTATCGTCAGTGCAACTGAAGATAGGTGGCCAAACCACCATACTTTACAGGGCAACCCTCACGGGTCTCAAGTTTGATACGGAATATACATATCGTGTGAAAAATGGAAATGAAATTATTTTGTCCGCCACATTTAACACCCGCACAAAAAAGAAGGCGACACGATTTGCTGTATTTGGAGATTGTGGGGTTGGATCGCCGGAGCAGAAGGCCATCGCTTATCAAGTATCACTGCAAAAACCGGAGTTTGTATTGATTCCCGGAGACCTTGTGTACAACCGAGGAATGGTAATTGAATACCAAGCGAGGTTCTTCCCCATTTATAACGGAACTGAGACTTCTCTGGAGAAGGGAGCTTCGTTGATGAAATCGATTCCCTTCTATACACTGTTGGGTAACCATGATATCTATTCTGCGAACCTCGATAAGATGCCTGGCGGTCTTGCATACTTCTATTACAGTGACCTGCCCACGAATGCACCCCTTGCTGAAACCCGGTTGGAAGCCACAGGTAAACCGGAAGTTCTGAAGGCCTTTGATGCGGCCACAGGCGGACGCTTCCCCGGCACGGCCAATTATTCCTTCGACTATGGTAATGTCCACATCACCTGCCTTGATGCCAACATGTATGTCAACCCGTTGGATTTCAGATTGGTGGAATGGATGCAGCAAGACATTAAGACCAGCACAGCAGATTGGAAGATTGTGGCTTTTCATGAGCCGGGATTTAATTCCAGCAAAACCCATGACGAATTTCAACTCATGCGATTATTGT
>JAYVEZ010000308.1:0-3421 GCA_043773645.1 Cytophagales bacterium | reverse complement strand
GGAACAAAATTGAACTGTGGGAACCTAAGGATGATGGGTTTTAAGTGAAGTAGGTTTTAGCCACAGATTGCGCAGATTACCACGGATTTAATCTGTGTAATCTGTGCAATCTGTGGCTAACATACTAACTTCGTGGATGCTTAAGATTCTGAACTCTCAGCAAATCCGGGAACTGGACACCTATACAATCAAACACACACCGGTCGAATCCATTGTTCTCATGGAGCATGCATGCCAGGCCTTTGTTCAGTGGTTTACAGAACGGTATGACGCTTCCCATAAAATCGGAATAATTTGTGGTACCGGAAATAACGGTGGTGACGGACTTGGTATCGCAAGGCTACTGACCGACTGGGGCTACCCGATCAAATTGTGGATCGTGCGCGGCACAGTGAAAGAGACGGATGACTTTAAGATAAATTTCGGACGCCTTCCGGAAACGATTAAGGTGATTGATTTTCTTTCCGGTCCTCCGGATATTTTTTCTGATCGGCATATTTTGATTGACGCCATTTTTGGCTCCGGCTTATCCAGACCGGCCGAAGGAATTTATGCTCTCGCCATTCAGGCGATCAATGAAAGCTCCAAAGTGTGTGTGGCTGTGGATGTTCCCTCCGGACTCTTTGCAGACAAGCATTCTGAAGGGGCCATCGTGAACGCTGACTTTACCGTTTCGTTTGAGCTACCGAAGCTGGCATTCATGCTTCCGGAAAATTATTCCTATGTGGGCTCCTGGCATATCGTTGACATTGGACTGAGCAAGGCCTTTGTCAAAGACGTTACAACGGGCCGCTATTATCTGGAAAAGAAATCAGTAAAGAAAATTCTGAAACAACGATCAACTTTTGATCACAAAGGTGACCATGGAAGAGCGTTGCTGATGGCAGGCAGTTTTGGAAAAATGGGAGCGGCGGTGCTCGCCGCACGCGCAGCACTTCGGGCAGGCGTTGGACTCTTGACGGTACATGTTCCGAAACAGGGATATTTGATTATCCAGTCTAACGTCCCGGAGGCAATGGCCTCCATTGATGCCAATGAAGACATCTTGACTTCCCATCCACCGCTTGATTCTTTTGATGCCGTTGGTATAGGTCCCGGCATTGGACAATCTGAAAAAACAGTTGCTGCCCTGAAAGAGTTGCTTATCTCCTTCAAGCAACTGGTAATCGATGCGGATGCACTCAACATCCTGGGTTCACACCGCGATCTGCTCCGCGCAATCCCACCCGGTTGCATTCTTACACCTCATCCCAAAGAGTTTGAGAGAATCGTCGGACCATGGACAAATGATTTTGAGAGACTGGAAAAACTCGTCAAGCTGGCAAAGGAAACGCAGAGCACCATCATTCTGAAAGGAGCTCATACTTCCATCGCATCGGCATACGGTGAAGTGCACTTCAACAGCACGGGCAATCCCGGGATGGCCACGGGTGGGAGTGGAGACGTACTCACCGGGATGCTGACGGGTCTGCTTGCACAGAAATATTCGTCCGAAGATGCGGCGATCCTGGGAGTTTATTTGCACGGACTGGCCGGCGATCTCGCGGCAAGAGAGAAGGGTATGAATTCCCTTATCGCTTCAGACATCATTGATTTTCTTCCGGCAGCTTTCAAGGACCTGGCCAGGGCATAAAGTTCATAAGGATTATTTTCAGCCGTAACCAACCAGTAATGGTGATTTCCCGTATTGTGTAAGTAGGGAAGTATATTTTCAAGTTTCTTAAACCTTTGGCTTACCATTTGCATCTAAATACCAATAAACGCGTAGAAAAGTACTCATGAGACCGGTTAAAACGATCATTTTCAGTGTTCTGATCCTCCTGGTAACCCAAATTGCGTGGGGTCAGAACCATGACCCGTTTGCTCCCGAACGCAATGACCCGCTGAAATCGGTGAAAATTTTCCCCAATCCTGCCACGGATTATCTCTCGGTCAAGTTTGAGACACCCTCGGCCAAGAATGTCAAAATGACCCTGCACAACATCATTGGTAACATCCTTGAGCTGGAAAGTGAAATCGTTGACGATTACGAAATCCGGATCAGGGTGAAGGAACTCCCCGCCGGGGTTTATCTCCTGGCCGTGAGGGATGCAAGCAATTCTCAAAGCTCTTTCAAGTTTCTGAAGCGCTAGCCTTCATTTTATTTTCTCTATTTTTCAGGAGTTTAATCCTGAAAAGTGCCATCCATTCTCGCGGTAGACATCGGTACCACCAGTGCTAAAGCTTTTGTCATCACAGAGCAAGGAGAGGTGTTGGCCAGTGCGCGGGAATTCTATCCTACCCTTCGTCCTCAACCTCATTTTGCAGAACAGAATCCTGAAGAGATCTTTCAGGCAGTCAGGAAAATTATTGGAATCGCCGCTGGCAAGGTCAATGGAAAAGTTGATGGGGTAAGTTTTAGCAGCGCCATGCACAGTCTGATGGCAATAGATGAAAGTGGAGAAGCACTCACACCATTGATTTTATGGGCCGACTTGCGTGCCACGGCAGAGGCCATTCAAATCAAGGCATCCAACGGTCAGAAATTATATGAAGATACGGGTACCCCCATTCATCCGATGTCGCCCTTGTGCAAGATTCTTTGGCTGAAAAATAATCAACCGGAGATTTTTCGCAAGGCTTTCAAATTTATCGGGATCAAGGAATATGTCTGGTTCAGAATTTTTGGTGAGTATGCCGTCGATCATTCGGTCGCTTCTGCTACTGGCTTATTCAACGCCGCAACAAAATCATGGTTGCCATTGGCACTGATAACCGCGGGTATCTCTGATCATCACCTTTCAACACCATGCTCTGTATATAAAGCTTTTACGCGCAGTGAAAACTATTTTAATGAGCTTGGCCTTCACAACGAAACACCATGGATCATTGGCGCCAGCGATGGGTGTCTGGCCAACTTAGGCAGCGGCGCCATGGATGCCAACACCCTGTCGCTCACCATTGGTACGAGCGGGGCGGTTAGAAAAACCGTAAAAATAAATTCTCCTGACAGCCTGGGCAGGACGTTTCACTATTTGTTAGATGAAGACACGTTGATCACCGGTGGGGCCACCAACAATGGAGCGGTATTGTTACAGTGGTACTCGGAAAATTTCCTGAAGGAGAAAATAAATATCAAGTCGTTTGGCGAGCGGGCCGCCTCGGGGACGGCAGGTTCAGAAGGACTTATCTTTCTTCCATTCATTCTCGGTGAGCGGGCTCCGGTTTTTGATCCGGAATCGGCCGGGGTGTTCTTTGGAATTCGATACCATCACAAGGTTGAGCATTTCATGCGGGCCATTCTGGAAGGAATAGGATTTGCTTTATTTTCCATCGCAGAAATTGTGGATAAGAATTCCGGTGGCTATGAACGGGTGATGGCGAGTGGTGGCTTTCTGGAGTCGCCTCAATGGGTGCAGATGATCGCCGATATTTTTGGCAA
>JAYVEZ010000307.1:0-2290 GCA_043773645.1 Cytophagales bacterium | reverse complement strand
CTTGTTGATGAACAATGATTGTTCCATGTCCATTTGCTCACCAAAAAAAAGGACGATGGACTACTTCTACAAGAATGCTGAAGGCGATGAGGTGTTGTTCATTCATGATGGAAGCGGCACCCTCATCACACAATTTGGGAGGTTGGATTTCCGGGCTGGCGACTATGTTGTGATTCCCCGGACTGTAATCTATAAACTCGAATTCAAAGAAGGGCCACTGCGGTTGCTCATCATCGAATCGGCATCGCCTGTGGAAACCGTCAAGCGTTACCGCAATCAACTGGGGCAACTGCTCGAACATTCCCCATACTGCGAGCGCGACATTCGTCCGCCGCTACTATTGGCCAATGATAACAGCAAGGGCGAATTTCTATTAAAAATAAAAAAGCAAGGCTACTTGCATCAATACGTCTACGACTACAGTCCCCTGGATGTCGTTGGGTGGGATGGGTTCCTCTGGCCGTATGCTTTTTCAGTGCATGACTTTGAGCCCATCACCGGTCGTATCCACCAACCACCGCCCGTGCACCAAACATTTCAGGGTCACAACTTCGTTATCTGCTCGTTCGTGCCACGGCTATTTGATTACCACCCGCTGGCAATTCCGGCGCCTTACAACCACAGCAACATCGACAGCGATGAAGTACTGTATTACGCTGAAGGAAACTTTATGAGCAGGCGAGGTATTGAACGTGGCTCCTTCACCCTTCACCCTGGAGGGCTGCCCCACGGTCCGCACCCAGGCACCGTTGAAAAGAGTATAGGAGCGAAAGAGACTAAGGAGCTGGCGGTGATGTTGGATACGTTCAAGCCTTTATTTTTAACATCGGATGCTGAAGAATTTATTGATAAGAATTATCCGATGAGCTGGACAGATCATGGAGATGGTTTTAATGAGATCAATACTCCGTAGCAATTTGAGAATTTGAAAATGCGCCAATTTGAAAATTCGGTAGTTCTAACATTGGGGCGATGTCAACTTAAAGGATAGCATGGAGAAATTCTCACTTCCGATCCAGGTACGCTGGTCTGACATTGACCAAAACCGCCACCTGCGGCATTCGGTCTATTACGATTACGGCGCCACGGTTCGTATCTCTTGCTTTTCTAAACACGGGCTCACCAATTTGAAGTTTGAAGAGTTGCATATTGGACCAATCCTGTTCCGCGAAGAGGCAGTGTTCAAGCGCGAGATTAAGTTTGAAGACAGGGTTACTGTGGATATGGAGGTTACAAAAGCCACCCATGACTTTGCGCGGTGGAGCATCCGGCATCATTTCTATAAAGATGATAGCACCTTGTCTGCAATTCTCAATATGGATGGCGCATGGATAGACGTCGGTAAGCGCAAGCTGACAATTCCCGATGCCCACGTTCAAAAAATTTTTAACGACTTCCCAAAGTCAGATAATTTTCAATGGGTGGGGCGGCCCACTAAGAATTTGTAGGTGTTGCCAATATTAGACCCGGGCACTCCTTATCCATTGCTCAATGATTTGTGGGTAGTGGGCATGCTCGAGTCCGTGTACTTTGGCTGCAATCTGATCAATCGAATCTGCCGGGGCAATGGGGCAATGGGCTTGAAACAGAATCTTGCCCTCGTCAAATCGCTCGTTGACAACGTGAACAGTGATCCCGGTTTCCTTATCACCTGACTGCTTCACAGCATCATGCACCTTTTCTCCATACATTCCCTTTCCTCCATATTTTGGCAACAAGGAAGGATGAATGTTAATGATTTTGTTTGAATATGCCTTCAGCATATCCATAGGAACCAGCCAGAGGAATCCAGCCAGAACAACGTGTGTTACTTCACTTTCTATGAGCCATCGCAACACCTCGCCCGTCTCACGAAATTCAACCTTGCTGAATACCCTTGCGGGAATCTGAAACTTTTTGGCGCGCTGCAAGACCATCGCTTGTGGATTGTTGGTCAGCACCAACACCACTGCAATCTCCGGGGCTTCTTGAAAATGCTTCATGATGGCCTCGGCATTGGTACCGCTGCCTGAGGCGAAAATAGCGATCCTGAATTTTGGGTAGTTCTTCACGGGTGGAAAGATCACAAAAAAAACAAATGAGTAGCCACAGATTCACAGATTCTAATACAAATTCTTCTCAAAACGTGCTGGCTAACATTGACCATTGTCTTTTAATATTGGGATGTGGATTTTCTAGCGCCAAGAAATCGCAAAGAGAAGACGCGGAGCACGCAGAGTTTAATTTTAGATGCTTTGCGTCCTTTGCGCAATTATCTTTGTGCGCTTTGCGGTTAAGTGCATTTTTTGCC
>JAYVEZ010000306.1:0-3530 GCA_043773645.1 Cytophagales bacterium | reverse complement strand
TCATCGGATATCTCTACCTCCGCTACTTCTGCGGCATAAGTGCCGAAGGATTTATGCACGGCAATGCCGCGGCCCCAATTGGGCGGCAGCTCGGAGCCCCAGTCACCTTTTTCTGCGGCGAGGTCCAGTACTTTTTGAAATCGAATGTCTTTGGACAGAAGATCGCGTCTGTATGAATATGGGTCTTTGCCGCTGGCGTGGGCGAGCTCATCGATGAATGACTCATAGAAAAATCCATGCATGGAATGGTCCACACTGCGCCAACTGCCCCAAGGCACATGCGTCTTGCTTACCGAATAGTGAATAAGCTGGTTGGCAATATCATAGTACATATCCGGTGCTTCCGGAGGATGATGCTTGAACAGGAATTGATGGGTCAAAGCGATGGGTTGGCCATCTTTGTTGAGCCCAGCCTTCAACCTGCTGATGTTGGCTTCACGGTACATATCATGACGCATGTCTTCCTCCCTTGTCCAGAGCAGCTTGACAGGAAAATTTACTTTCTTCGCAATCAGGGCAGCCTGTTTGGCCACGTCCGTTTCTGCACGCCGGCCAAAAGCTCCACCCATCAATTGATTGTGCATGGTAACATCGGATGTTTCCATCCCCAGTACTTCAGCCACATCAGCCGCAAATCCAAGTGGGTTCTGACTGCCTGCCCATATTTCGCACCTGCCATCGTGGATCCATGCCGTACAATTCATCGGCTCCATGGTGGCGTGGGCGAGGTATGGAATGCGATACTCTGCTTCAATGACTTTATTTGCGCCAGCCATCCCTTCTTCCACATTTCCGGATTTGGAATGAGTCTCATGGTCATCCTTTGCCAATGAAGTGTCCATGTCGCTGACATATTGTTCGAAGATGCCTTTCTGGCTCACACCATTATTTCCGTTTTGTTCAAAAGTGATCGGCAGTTGTGCAAGCGCCGTCCTTGCCTGCCAGAATCCATCGGCCACCACAGCTACGGCATCGCCGAGGTTGACGACCTTGATCACACCGGAGAACCCTTCAATCGCCTTTTCATCGATCGATTTTACTTTGTTACCAAATACAGGAGACGCTTTGATAGCAGCATACTTCATTCCCGGCAACGACACATCAATACCGAACCTTGCTGAACCATTGACCTTGGCGGGAATATCAAACCGGAGCGGTGACGTGCCCATGATGGAGAATTCTTTCTGAGATTTGAGTCGTGGTTTCAACGACACGGAAATCTTCGCCGCATGAGGTGCCAATTCCGCAAAAGATGCAGCGTGGTTTCCTGCCAAATGGCTGACAAGACTATTCTTGATGGTAATTTCTTCGATGGGTACACCCCAGAGTTCCGCGGCAGCCTTCAAAAACATTTCCCTTGCCGCTGCTCCCGCCACACGCATGGCATGCATGCCTGTAAATCGAACCGAAGCACTCCCCACCGTGAGTTGGATATTCAGCTTTTTGGTCGCTGTAAGCAATACTCCATCCACCGTATCGATGAGAAATTTCGGAAAGTTGGCTTCACCTGCAAGGAAGCCTTTCGCCAAGGCGTAATTGGCATATTCTTTAACGGCCGGGGCCTCCAGAAAACGAACCAGTGACCAATCTGCATCCAACTCATCGGCAACCATCATGGCAAGGGTGGTGTGAATACCCTGACCCATCTCTGAGTGAGGGATGATCACGGTGAGTGTATTGTCGGTGCCAATCTTCAACCAGACATTTAGAACCGTATCGCCCTTCCCAGCGATGAGCCCCGCTACTTTTGAAGCGCGGTTACCTGGACGAATGGCGACGCCCACCACAAGAGCACCTCCGGCCAGAACACCTGTGGTGATGAAAGCGCGGCGGGTCCATTTGTTCATTGAGTCAGCATTTATTAGATGGGTTAATCAAGGTAGCACTAATTTGAAAATTAGCCAATTTGTCCCGATAGCTATCGGGATTGAAGATTAGCTACGGTGGCTATGAAAGATGGATAATCGACTACGAGAATACAATCTAGAGTAAATGACTTTTTGTGGAACTTTGGTAATTCACTCCCATCCATTTTCATCTCGATAGCTATCGGGATAAATTTTCAAATGACTAACTATCCTGCGAAACAATACCCGCATCCCCGCTCCTGTGCTCGTCCAACGGCCCAAACACCGGAAGGAACAACCTTTATCCCCGGCAACAGGCCTGAAAGCCAGTCTTTCTTTACTTCAACCGGATCCATGTTCATGCCTTGCGCTACACGTGTCGTGAATACCGTGATGGCCATGCCGCAAACGCAAAACATTACACCGCTTTCCTGAAGTTCATTGATTCCAATCAACACCGTACCAGCACCTGGAACCTTGTATTCATCCAGTTTAGGTTTTGCAAATGGATTCCTCAATGCTGGAGCTTTGGTAGCTGGATCTTCCGCCTTGAACACTTCACCGAATTTATACTTTGTCCAGAGACGATCCTCAAAGGCATAAGGAATCGCTTCATGTCTAAGCACAACAACGGCATTGCAGTCTTTCCCCATGGCACCTGTCATTTCATTTGTCATCAGGAATACACGCGGCCAGGCAAATGGATAAATGCCATGAGGTTGGGTCACATCGAAGACCATCTTGTGTTTGCCTTTGATGCCAGCAAACCAAGCTTCAATGTCAGTGTCCTGGGGAAGACTTTCCGCTGTAGCTACGGAAATGGGTGTCGCCAGGGCAGACAGTCCGATCGCTGCCGCACCGGACGCCACAGAGCCTAAAAAACCGCGACGATCGGTTTTTGGCATCGGTTTATGTTTATTCATATGGTTGTTGTTAGGGTGTGTGGAAAATAGAACTCCATAATAAAGTTAAAAGATTATTTTTAACCACCACAATGCATCACCGATAAAGTTGGCAAGCCACTCGGCTCGCCATTGATCGGAGCGGAAGATTGGATCAAGAAATTATGTGCACCCGATGGGATAAAGTCGTCAGGTAACGATGAAACATTTGGCCTGTGAGCTCAAGGGAGGCCGTATTTCGGTTAGGATGGAAATGCAGCAGGGGCGCATCATGCACCTCTTTATCTATATAGACTTCAACACTGGCATTGGTATCATTCAGCAAACCAAATGGTGATACAGCGCCGGGCTCCACTCCCAATTTTTCTTTGAGGATCTCCGTGTTGGCGAAGGAAAGCTTGCGCTCACCGACCGTCTCCCCCACTTTGAGCAAATCTGTTTTCTTCTCTTTTTTTGATCCCTCAGGAAGAGGTTTTTGCATGAAAGTCCAGGAATGGAATATTGCTCAAGTTCCTCACATGTATGAACCAGAGGATGCTCATGGAACACGAAATCTATATCATGGGAAGTCAAAAAATCTTCAACGCTGGTCATAATTTGAAAATAAGCCAATTTGAAAATTTAAAAATGGTCTGACTGTCAAATTGAAAGCTCAAAACACCATTCAACGGCGCATCCTCATTTTCAAATCTTCAAATTTTCAAATTATTACATCAAGAATCCAACAATTTATTTTCCCTTTCTAACAAGTTCGCTCCGCAAGATTAGGGGCTACCGGATC